>SAAM01000005.1 GCA_009929415.1 Clostridia bacterium
ATCTCTGAGCATCCTGAGGAAATACAGAGCCTGCTAAATACCTTAAATGAAGTCATAAGCGAAGCTATACCTGATGCCGAAAAACGGATTTCATGGAAAATGCCTACCTTCTGGAAGCAGCATAACATAATCCACTTTGCTGCTTTTAAGAAGCATATTGGCCTGTATCCGGGAGACAAAGCAATACTTTATTTTGCAGAAGAGCTAAAACCATATAAGACGAGCAAAGGTGCGATTCAGTTTCCATATGACAGTCAGCTGCCGCTTGAACTGATCGCGAAGATTGCAAAATGGTGCTATGAGACAGGAAATCATCACTGATTCCTTTGAAAAAGCTCCCGGAGACAATGATATCATTAACTCCGGGGGTTTTCTTTTAGTCCTGATAATCCACAAAATTCAGATAAATAATGCGATAATTGATATAAATTTATTGTATAACGATAAATGAGATGATATAATATAATAATAGGACTATATTAAGATGATATGTGAGGTATATTTATGAGACGAGAAACGATGTTTTTGAAGATTGCTGTAATTATGCTCGGAATTCCTGTTGCAGCCTTAAGCGTATTGCTGCTGCCGTGGATAGCAAGAGATGCAGCGCAGAGCAGCATAAGGATGGCATATGTCATTTATGGAATCCTCATTCTCATGTATATATCGGTAGTACCATTTTTTGCGGCTCTTTATCAGGGTTTCAGATTATTGGGCTACATAGATTCAAACAAGGCTTTTTCAGAGCTGTCACTAAAGTCGATTCAGAAAATCAGGAGCTGCGCGGCGGCGATAAGCATTATTTATCTGTTTGCCATGCCGCTGTTTTATATCGTAGCTGAAATTGACGATGCTCCGGGGGTGATTCTTGTAGGCATGATTTTCGTTTTTGCACCATTGACCGTGACTGTTTTTGCTGCAATACTTAAAAAGCTGCTCAAGAATGCCATAGATTTGAAAAATGACAATGAATTGACGATATGAGGTGAATAAAATGGCAATTATTGTAAATATAGATGTGATGCTTGCAAAAAGAAAGATGAGCGTCACAGAGCTTTCTGAGAAAGTTGGAATAACGATGGCGAATATTTCCATACTGAAAAATGGAAAGGCAAAAGCCATAAGATTTTCAACGCTCGAAGAAATCTGTAAAGTGCTGGACTGCCAGCCGGGGGACATACTGGAGTACAGGAAGGATAACGAACATGATGGGAGGGAAGATAATAAGGACAAGGAAATACAAAATTATAAAGACTAATTTTATAATTTTCATATCGATTCTTATTGTCCTGTCAGGCTCCTTATTTGACATAAAGGATTTTAAGCCCGAAATGGAAAGTGGCAGAGGTGCTGCATATGCGGCGGGCCTATACTTAAATAAGGATATTCCCGGCAGCTTTGGCACTCAGGGAGCATCATCTGAACTACTCAAGGGAAATGTCCTGGACAATCAGGATTTCTATGAGTTTATTGACATTGCAGTCATTAATGTAATTTTTAAGACAGGTTATAAATATTGTTTTTGTCATAGAAAGAAGATAAGGATCGTAGCTCCTTATAAAATTGAAGGATTATTGAGATATTAATTTTATTTCTGTAAATCATCAATTTTATAATTTGAAGGAGTGAATTTATGGAAATAATAAAACAGAAGTTTTTTGAAGTTACAACTTCAGTGCTGCCAGTCACCTTGATTGCTCTAGTACTGAACTTTACGCTTACTCCGCTTGGCGGACCACTTACAGCTAGGCTTATCATAGGGGCAGCGCTTATCATCGCAGGCCTTACGATATTCCTTTTTGGAGTGGATCTTGGAATTACGCCGATTGGAAACCATATGGGGGAACTGATAACCAGGCCCAATAAAATAATTGTTATAACAGCGGCAGGACTTCTTCTTGGCTTCTTTGTCTCAATAGCCGAGCCGGACCTGCACATACTTGCCAGCCAGGTAAGCACGGTGACCGATGGAGCGATATCTAAATCAAGCATCGTGGTCTACGTTTCTGTTGGAATAGCAGTGATGCTCTCAGTGGGACTTGTGAGAATAGTTTATAATATTTCTCTTTTTAAGGTACTTACAGTACTTTATCTGATTATATTTGGAATAGCTGTTATAACATCAAGGGAATTTCTGGCAATATCATTTGATGCATCAGGAGCGACTACCGGGGCACTTACCGTACCGTTCATCCTTGCGATAGGCCATGGAGTGGCTTCTCTTAAGAAGGATTCAAAGGCATCAGAAAAAGACAGCTTTGGCCTTGTTGCCATTGCATCGACAGGAGCAATTCTTTCCGTGATGCTTATGAGCATACTTTCAAAAAGGCAGGAGCTTTCAGGAAGTCTTGACGTAGCAGTTGGAGCTGGTGACAGCATAATAGAGCCGTTTATTTCAAAAATCGGACATATAAATTATGAAGTCCTGCTGGCGCTTCTGCCTATACTTGTTCTTTATGTGAGCACAGTGCCGATTGCGAACCGTCTCAGGATAGTAACGGCAAAGTATGACTTTATAAGGATATGCAAAGGGGTGTTTTATACACATGTCGGACTTGTACTGTTCCTTACAGGCGTGAACGGTGGATTTCTGGACGTTGGGGTAATGATAGGATACAAGCTTGCATCTTATTCTTCGCCAATATACCTGATTGCCTCCGGCTTTATTCTCGGGCTGGTTACGATACTTGCAGAGCCTGCGGTATATGTGCTTACGAGGCAGGTAGAAGATGTTACAAGCGGCTATATAAAGAGAAAGGATATTACGCTGGCGCTTTCTCTGGGAGTAGGAATATCAGTTGCGCTTTCGATGCTGCGTATACTGGTTCCAGAGATACAGCTTTGGCATTATCTGCTTCCTGGGTATATTGTGGCTGTGGGGCTGATGTACATCGTTCCAAAGCTCTTCATAGGGATAGCATTTGACGCGGGTGGAGTTGCCTCGGGACCGATGACGGCAACCTTCATTCTGGCTTTTGCTCAGGGTGCGGCAGAAAGAATAGATCATGCGAATGTGCTTGTAGATGGGTTCGGAATAATTGCAATGGTAGCAATGACTCCTATAATAACCCTGCAGCTGCTGGGGCTTATTTATAAGATCAAATCAGAAAAAATGTAAATATTGATATTAAAAGTATCTGGAGGAATGAGATGAGAACATATTTTCAGAAGGAGCATACAAAACTACAATAAAGTAGTATAATTATATTAGAGGAGGGATTATACATGTCAAATACAAATATCGAACAAATGAAAAAGTTGATAGAAGATAAGAAGAAAAAAGGTTCAAAACAAAGTGCGGTTGGTGGGGTTCAAAACAAGTTTAGCGCAAATCCAAGTAAAGGATTCAAAAACACTAAAAGATCCGGATCGTTAAATAAATAGGGCACAGTGATAATAATGATAAGAATTCTCTCGAGTTAAATTTGAGAGAATTTTTTTCAAAATAAATTAAGATGAACTTGAGGAGGATAACATGAGAACAACTGATGAAATGATTAAAAATGAAAGCCTCTGGGGAGGACTTTGCTCGGGCGCTCCAGACAGGGAGGATGAAAAAGAGGCTGATATTGTGGTCTTTGGGATTCCCTTTGATGGAAACGTAAGCTACAGAGAAGGAGCAAAAGATGCTCCGGCGGCCATAAGAGAATCAACTATTCCCATACCGCCAACAACTGAATATTTCGAGGATATGTCTGGAAATACGGTGGCGGATATCGGAGATTTTACGGGAGGAGATTTTGAAGCCGTATATAATGATGTTGAGAAAAAAGTCAGCGATCTGGTGAAGCACAAGAAATTCTTTACCATGATAGGCGGAGACCACTCGGTCACAATACCTGTACTCAGCGGCATAAACAGGGCTATTGATCATGAATTCGGAGTCATACACATAGATGCCCACTTTGACCTCTGTGACGAGCTCAATGGCAGCAGGCTGTCTCATGGATGCACTCAGAGAAGAGCGATTGAAATGGAAAATATAGGAAAGAGCGAGAACATATTCTTCATAGGGATACGTTCAGTTGAACCGGATGAACTTAAATACATAAGGGAAAATAAAGTAAATGTAATAAATGCGGCTGAATACGAAAGACTGGGTACTGAAAATGTAATAAAGGCTGTAAAAGATAAGATGTCACATCTTAAGAGCATATATCTGACAGTTGACATAGACTGCCTGGATCCGGCATATTCAGCAGGAACGGGAACTCCAAAATTCGGAGGACTTTCGTCGAGGCAGCTTCTGGATCTTCTGAGAGGCTTGTTTGATCTGCCGATAATAGGATTTGATGTAGTTGAGGTTGCGCCTTCACTTGATGCATCAATGACCTCTGTTTATGCAGGGCAGAGAGTGATAACTGAGTGCTGGGGACATCATCTTAGAAAGACAAAGGGCCTGAAATAATATTTGAAAAGCTCATAGAAGGAGATAAATTTGATAAGAAGATTTGAAAATAATGATCTTGCGCAAATCATGGATATATGGCGCGAAACCAATATAAGAGCTCACAGCTTCATTGACCAGAAATACTGGGATGAGAATTTTGAGGCCGTAAGGGAGATGATTCCTGAAGCAGATGTATATGTTTTTGAGGAATCGGGGGTCATAAAGGGATTCGCAGGGCTGAGCAGCAATTATATAGCGGGAATTTTTGTGGAGCATGAAAGTCAGTCCAGATCAATAGGAAGAATGCTTCTCAATCATGTAAAGAGCTTCAATTCATCTTTGCAGCTCAGTGTATACAGAAATAACGAAAGAGCTGTAAAGTTTTATTTAAGAGAAGGTTTTTCAGTTGAGGAAGAGAGTACAGATGAGAATACCGGCGAAATTGAATATTCTATGCGCTGGAGAAGCTGAGGATTAAACTTATGAAAAATGAAAACGATCTTGAAAGACTTCTGGATATCCTGCAAAAAAGATTTGATTCAAACATGAATCGTCATGAAGGACTGAACTGGGAGAAGATAAAATCAAGGCTTGAAATCGACCCGAAGAAGCTCATGATCCTTGAGAAGATGGAAAAGAGCGGTGGGGAACCTGATGTAGTTGGATACGATGAGGCTGCCGGAGAATATATTATCTTCGATTGCTCGTCGGAAAGCCCTAAGGGCAGGCGAAGCCTGTGTTATGATGTCCAGGCGCTTGAGTCTAGAAAAAAACAGAAGCCAGACGGCAGTGCAATCGGAATGGCGAGCGAAATAGGTATAGACATCCTGAGCGAAAAAGAGTACAGATATCTTCAGACCCTTGGAAGCTTTGATGAAAAAACGTCCAGCTGGGTAAAAACCCCTGAGAAAATAAGAGCTCTGGGTGGAGCATTGTTTTGCGATCGCAGGTATGACAGTGTATTTGTTTATCACAATGGTGCAGAGTCTTACTATGCCTCACGAGGATTTAGAGGTTCGCTGAGAATATAGATTATCATGATTTTTAGGAAAGAGGTATATATGGACAGTGAGATTTCATTTTCAAGAGCGGAGACTTGCCTGATTATGGAGCCTAGGCTGAGCAACCCTCACGGGACTGCTCATGGCGGAGAGCAGAAATATGTGGAGATTCAGTCAAAATATAAGAAAAAATAATCGGAGTCGATAATGGAATTAATTGAAGCCAGAACGATAATATCTTCACGCCCTGAAAACGGCCAGTGGTTTGGTATAAACTATAATATGAATATCTACAAAGGCTGCAGCCATGGATGCATCTACTGTGACAGCAGAAGCGACTGCTATGGTGTAGAGGATTTTGACAGAGTGAGAGCAAAGCGGAATGCTCTGGAGATGATAAGAAGAGAGTTGAGTACTAAAAGAAAGAAAGGGGTCGTAGGCACAGGCGCCATGAGCGATCCCTACAATCCGCTTGAAAAAGAATACAATCTTACCAGAGGAGCGCTTGAGATAATAGACAGCCTTGGATTTGGAGCTGCGATCGCGACAAAGAGCTCGCTGATCTTGCGGGACACTGATATCCTCAGACAGATTGCCCTGCATTCCCCGGTAATCGTAAAAATCACTGTAACGGCGGCCAGAGATGAGCTCTGCAGAAAAGTGGAGCCTGGAGTATCGGTTTCTTCTGAACGTTTTCGCACTATAAAGGAACTATCAGATGCGGGGATATTTGCAGGCGTGCTTCTCATGCCTGTGCTTCCATTTATTGAAGATACAGAGGAAAATATATCGGAAATAATTGAGCTTGCTCACAAAAACGGAGCAAAATTCATTTATCCGGCCTTTGGAGTGACTCTTAGGAATAATCAGAGGGAGTGGTATTACAAAAAGCTGGATGAGAGATTTCCAGGGATCAAGGCGAAATATATAAGCACATATGGAAATTCATATGAATGCAGGTCACATAATTCAAAGAAGCTGTGGGCTCTGTTCAAGAGCAGGTGTGATGAATATGGAATTCTTTACAGGATGGAGGATATTATCAGGGAATATAAAAAACCCTATCAGGCGGAGCAGCTTTCATTCCTGTAAAAACGATGGGAGGACTTCAAATGGGAAGCATCAAAGTATGGACGAAGCAGAATGAAAATGTATTAAAGGAGCTTGAATCTAAAGGAAGATATACGGCGAAGAGGGAGTATATAATAAAGGACCTGGATGAGCATGCAAATCTTGTCCTTGAGGTCTATGACTGGCTGGTAAAAAATTCTCCAGGAGCTTTTCAAAAGCCTGCCGACGCTAATTATCCGATATGGGTATCCATGGAAAGAGAGGCGACGATGCTTCCCAGTCCGGGAACTGTGATAATTGAGCTCACGGTGGATCCGGATATCATAACCATGGTAAACATAGACAAATGGGGGACCATACTCAACTATTCCTATATACCCTCAGATGAGAAGGACAGGATGAGCCACAGAAAGTATCTGGAGCAGTATGGAACAAGCGATGCGCAGGCCTATATGTCAAGGTTCTATCCACATATAAAGAGAAATATAATTGAAAGCTGGAGCAGGCTTTTTGATGATAGCATAATCCTTGGGAGCAGCAAATGCTATGGAAACATATGGGAGGTAAGAAAAGAATGGATATCAGAAATAATAAGGTAATCCTGTATTCATCTCAGGCAGAGGCGGTCCTGCAGATAATTGAGCGTGACGGAGAGTGCTTTTCAAAGAGAAAATATGTTGAAGACAAGTATCAGGAAAGTGCGCCGATTTTTGTTTCGGCATACAGCTGGTTTGTCCACGAGGCTGAAAAATATGTTGTGAGGCCTGAAAATGCAGAGTACCCTTACTGGGCTTTCAAGGATATTTACAGCGTAGAGGCATCGGGAGACAGCAGGATAATAAAGCTTGAGGTTCCTGCAGATGAGGCTGTATTTTTTGACATGTATGACTGGAACAAGATACTCAGCCTGAAATACATAGGAGAGACCGAAACGGATGAACAGGAATTTAGAAAGATGCTGAGAGATTACGGAATCACGAGAGAAAGCGATGTCGTGCTCACGAATTTCTACCCAAATCTAAAGAGGCAGGTGCAGGAAAGCTGGAAAAGGCTCTTCAGGCATCATGAGGATATAATAAATGGGGAAAATCAAGGTATAGGAAGCATACAGGCAGGGCTTTGGACTATAAGGAAAGAGTGGATAGTGAAATGATAACAGTATCGGAAGTCATCAAGAACAGTTGCCTGCGGAAATATCCAGTAACATGCGGGTTGAACGGTATTGATAACGAGGTCATAAGATCAGGAATCGTAGATTATGAATTTTCAATAGAAGGCTACATCGAAAAAAATAATTCATTCAGAAAGGGTGATTTTCTAATATCTAGCCTTCTATTTACGCATGGAGATGAAGAAAAGCTCCTTGATATGGTTCAAAAACTCGTAAATCTCGATGTTAGCGGCCTCGCTGTAAAAAACATCTTCTTTTCATCAATACCGGACAGGGTCAGGAATTTCTGTGATGAAAATCAATTTCCTGTGGTCCTCTTTGACAATGATATATATTTTGAAGATATAGTCAGTGACATAGACGGCCTCCTTAAAATGTCAGACTGGGTGAATAAGGCTGAGCATCAGATAGGGATAATGCTGGGAGACCATCTTACGAGGTATGAAGTCGAAGCCTTAGCGAGAGATATGGGATTTTTTAAGGGATCAAATGCCAGAGTATACTGGATCAGGACTCAGCAGGCGCTCAGCCAGAACAGGATGAAAAAAACAGTAAAAGAATATGCAAATTACTTTAAGGAAGACCGGAGGAGCTTTCTATTCAAGTACAGGCAGTTTTACGTATTTATGGTGATTCAGGATGATGAAAATAAAAAGGATTCGCAGGTACTGCTTGAGGAAGCGCTGCGGCTTGCCGGCCATGACTTCATGCAGTGCGTCATCGGCGCAGGAGGAGTACATGACTCCATGTCTGAGCTTGATTTCTCATTAAGGGAGGCAGCCTGGAGCTGCCAGGTTGCAACGCTGCTCAATAAAAGTATCATGAATTACCATGATATGGGAATCTGGTCAGTAGCGGCTGCTCACTGCAAATCACCATACATGATTGAGTATGCAGAGAGATATCTGAGCCCGCTTTTTTCGGAAAAATCTGATTCCACAAAAGATCTTCTTGAGACACTCATTACCACAATCTTGTGCGAAGGCAATTCAAAGATATCTTCAAAAAAGCTCAACATACATGACAATACCTACAGATACCGTATGAACAAAATCAGAGAAAAGATAGATCCAAATGCAAGCGATTATATATTTTATGAGAATGCATCCATTGCTGTCAAAATATATCTGCTAAGGCATATGGACTGGAATATTTGATGCGAGAGACCTTTATATTGTGAATAAACACAATATAAGGGTCTTTTTTTATTTTTCGCTACAATGCAATTAACCGTGTATAAGCATATAATTGTATAAAAAGGAGGATTTGAGATATGAACAGTATTTATGTGTTATCAGAATCGGATACAATGGAATTATTAGAGATGGAAGAAGTGATTGAGGCGGTAGAAAACGTATACAGGGAAAAAACTCTTGGAAGCGGAAAGCTGTTTCCCATGGTATTTCATGAGTTTGAAAGCCAGGTCGCTGACATGGATATAAAGTCAGGAACACTTGATGACATGGGAGTATATGGACTCAAGCTCGTATCGTGGTTTGGCGAAAACAGGAAGAAGAATCTCCCGATGCTCTCTGGCGTGGTAATGCTGTTTGACAGAGAAACAGGTATTCCTCTGGCGCTTATAAATGCAGAGCATATGACCGGAATGCGTACAGGCGCGGCGGGGGCAATAGGAGCCAGATATATTGCCCGCAGGGATTCTCAGGTAATGCTTATGGTCGGTGCAGGACATCAGGCAACATACCAGATACGTGCTATGCAGACTGTATTTCCAGCACTGAAGAAGGTGATGGTGTTTGATCCGGTCAATATGGACAATGCTTCAGTATTTGTGGATAATTTTGGGTACAAGAAAGAAAATACACAATACATCGCTGTAGAGAATATAGAAGCGGCTGCTGGGGAAGCGGATATAATAGTGACAGCTACTCCATCAAGAAAGCCAATGATCATGAAGGAGTGGGTAAAGCCAGGAACACACTTCAGCTGCATGGGTTCGGACATGGAAGGGAAACAGGAGATAGATCCTGAAATACTCGCTTCGGCAAGACTTGTTGCCGATGACATAAATCAATCAGTGAATGTGGGCGAATTCGAAAAAGGTATAAAGGAAGGCATTATTTCGAAAGAAGACATAATCTGCGAAATCGGAGATGTGATTTCGGGCAGGAAAAAAGGAAGGATGTCTGAGGAGGAGATAACTGTCTTTGATTCCACAGGGCTCGGGCTTCAGGACATAGCAGTTGGGTATATGGCTGTAAAAAAAGCAGGACTTATGGATGATATTAAGAAGATGAATTTTTAAAGGAGGATGCAGATGAAGATACGTGATTTTGGAGTCGAGATGTGGATGGCCGAATATGAAAACGATGCAGTATATAACATAGCAGAAACATGTGTTGAGTCAATTACTGTAAATGAACTGCTTTCCATGGCTGATATGAAAACTGAGGCATTTGAAAGAATTGGCCAGATGAAGATGACTTATGGCGCCATAGAAGGTTCAAATGAGCTGAGAACGGAGATCGCAAAGCTTTATGACAGCGCTTCGGTTGAAAACATAACAGTTACACATGGAACGATTGGGGCCAATTCTCTGGTTTATGATGTGCTTGTAGAACCGGGTGACCACGTGATTTCCGTACTGCCTACCTATCAGCAGCATTATTCGATCCCAGAGTCTCTTGGTGCAAGGGTGGATATACTTCCCTTAAGATGGGAGAATGAATTCCTTCCGGACCTGGATGAACTCAGACTGCTGATCAAGCCGGATACAAAGGTGATAAGCATAAACAATCCTAATAACCCTACAGGAGCTGTAATGGGAAAAGAAATTTTGAACGGAATAATTGAAATAGCAAGATCAGTCGGCGCATATGTACTTTGCGATGAGGTCTACAGAGGGCTTGATCACGAGGAAGGCTTTACTCCTTCGGTATTCGATCTCTACGAAAAGGGCATAAGCACGGCAAGCCTCTCAAAGACATTCTCGCTTGCCGGCCTCAGGATTGGCTGGGTTGCAGGACCGAAGGATTTTATATCAAGAGCAAACAAGAGACGCGATTATAACATAATCAGCTGTGGCATGATAGATGATTATCTTGCGGGAATAGCGCTCAGGCACAAGGATAAGATTCTGGAGAGAAACCTGGCGCTTGTAAAAAGAAACGCAGACATCCTCGACAGATGGGTAAGCAATTCGGAGCATGTGGACTATATAAAGCCAAAGGGAGGAACTACTGCGTTTTTAAGGTACAGCAATGACATGAAATCAGAAGAGCTCTGCAGGGATATCATGAAGAAAACTGGAGTTATGCTGGTACCAGGGACCGCGCTTGACATGGAAGGTTTTCTAAGGATAGGATATGCAAACAACACAGAAATCCTCGAAGTAGGACTGAAGCGCCTTCAGGAGTATTTTGATGAAAACTGGGGAGGAAGCTGTGGAAAGAGCAGAGCTTAAGTCGCTTAAAGCAGTCTCGATTGCCGGACTTTTCCTTGTAGCTGTAATATGGGGATCTACTTTCACTGCAAACAAAATAGTGCTGGAGACACTGTCTCCCCTCAGTCTTATGGCAGTGAGATTTCTTATGGCATTTGCGGCAATGGCCCTGATTTTCAGAAGGCGCTTTGCAGTGCTTACGACTGGTGCAGTCAAGGGCGGGATATTGTGCGGGATATCGCTGTTCCTGGCTTTTGTGCTCCAGACTTATGGACTGCTCTATACAGATGCAGGAAAGCAGGCATTTTTGAGCGGGGCATATGTAATTGCAGTTCCGTTTCTTACATGGCTTGCATTTCGGAAAAAACCCGGAGCAAAGGCATATCTGGGAGCTGCGCTGTGCTTTTCAGGAATTTCTCTGATATCACTTAATTCCGGATTCAGGATTGAGAGGGGAGATTTCCTTACTCTGATAAGTAGCTTCTTTTTTGCGGCGCAGATAGTAATTGCAGGGTATTATGTGAGAAATGAGGATCCTGCAGTAATATCCACCATACAATTTGGAGTCATGGGAGGGCTTTCGCTTCTGGGTACGCTTATAACTGGGGAGAGTGCATTTATGTCTATGGCTGGAAACTGGCTTACCGCAGGAGGAATATCGCTGATATATCTTGGCATAATAGGAACGGCAGTCGCTTATTATCTTCAGATCCTGTGCCAGAAGCATGCAAGTCCTACGACTACTTCTATAATTCTCAGCCTTGAAGCTGTATTTGGATCTCTGCTTGCGGTACTGATCCTGGGAGAAACATTCACCCTGAGGATGATATCAGGGGCAGCCGCCATCCTCGTATCCATACTGATTACTGAATCTTAATCAAAACGAGCTGCCTCAATATGAGGCAGCTCGTTTAAACTGTGTGCAGGTGAAAAGGATTACTTGAGCTTGCTTAGCTCTACTGCTATTTTTGCTCCAAGCACAGCATTGTTGTAAACCAGCTGTATATTTGAATCAAGGCTTGAGCCTCCGGTAATCTCTTTTACCTTTGCAAGGAGGAATGGAGTGCTTTCTTTGCCTTTTATGCCTTTCAGATCGGCTTCTTTTACAGCTTCTGAGATGGCTGAATCTATTACTGCCGGATCCATTTCATACTCTGGAGGTATCGGATTTGCGACAACCACGCCTCCTTCTATTCCTAAATCCCATTTTGTCTTAAGCGCTTCTGCAAGCTCTTCTGGAGTGTCGACTCTGTAATCTACTCCAAATCCGCTTTTTGAGGTGTAGAATGCAGGCAGCTCGTCTGTACCAAATCCAACGACAGGCACTCCCTGAGTTTCAAGATATTCAAGCGTAAGTCCTATATCGAGTATTGATTTTGCGCCGGCGCATACTACGGCTACATCAGTATGAGCAAGTTCCTGCAGGTCAGCTGAGATGTCGAAGGTCTCCTGAGCTCCGCGGTGAACTCCACCTATTCCTCCTGTTGCAAAAACCTTTATTCCGGCCATGCTTGCAATCAGCATGGTGGAGGCAACTGTGGTAGCACCGTCAAGCTTCTTGGCAAGTATGAATGGAATGTCCCTGCGGCTGCATTTTATAGCATCAGAGCTTTTTCCAAGGGACTCTATCTCATCCTTGCTGAGCCCTACCTTGAGCTTGCCATCCATGATGGCTATTGTTGCAGGGATTGCGCCGTTGTCTCTTATGATCTGCTCCACATTTAGAGCAGTCTCGACATTCCTTGGATAGGGCATCCCGTGTGATATTATTGTAGATTCAAGGGCTACTACTGCTTTGCCTTCCTCGAGTGCTTTTTTGATTTCTGGTTTGATATCTAAATATTTTTCTAACATAATCCTGTCTCCTTCATGGTTTTATTAATATTCTCTCTTGAGATATTCGGGTTTATGGTATCTTCGTGTCCGAGCGTGAGTATTGATGCCGCCATTGAAAAATGAGCGCTTTTTCTGATGTCATAATTGTTGAATCTGCTGAAAGCCAGTGCTGCAACGAATGCATCTCCGGCTCCGGTTGCATTCACCACATCCACTTTTGGATTTGGAATAAGTTCGCTCACAGACCCATCGCTGTAGAAAACTCCTTTTGACCCCAACGTTATGAATACCCTCTGTACTCCCTTATCAAGGAAATAATCAGAAGCTCTCTCAAGGTCGTCCTGGGTCTCTATGCTTATGCCCGATAGAAGCTCAGCTTCGATCTTGTTTGGTTTTATGGTGTGGAAGCGGCCTATCTTGCTTATGATCTTCTTCGCTTTTGTCGTCGAAACTGTGTCAAGGAAGAATTCGGTATTTCTGAAGCTGTCAAGTACATAATGTATCAGTTCCTCCGGCATGTTCGTATCGATGACGCAGATTCTGGAGTTTTCGATTACCTGCCTCTTTTCCTGTATGAAATCAATGGACATTTCGTCAAATATATCCATGTGTGATATGGCTAAATTCAGGTCTCCTTTTTCATCGAGTATTGCCATGTATGTCGAAGTTGGCGTGCTGTTGAGCACGAGCGAGTTTTTCATGTCCATGCCTATTGTGTTGGCATGTTCAATAATCTTCCTGCCATGTATGTCTTCACCAACTGCTGTTATAAGTTTTGTTGAGACCCCAAGATGTACGAGGTTCTCTGCGATATTTCTGCCTACCCCGCCCAGAGAGATCTTTACTTTTCCGGGATTTGAATCTCCGGGAATCAGGCTTTTATTAGGGAAACCCGTAATATCTACGTTTGAGCCTCCTATAACCGTAATGTAGTCATCCTGTCTGAAAATGTATCCTTTTCCAAGGATATATCCTTTTTTTGTAAGGTTTGTAATGTGTACCGCCACTGATGAACGAGTTATACCAAGCGCTGTGGCCAGATCGCTCTGGGAAATCGCCGGGTTCCTGCTTATCAGCTTAAGTATCTCTTCTTCTCTGTTAGTCATATCGACCTCCTAAACATTAGTTTACAACATAAACTATAGCTTATAAAAATTCTACCACAACTTATTATCAATTGCAACATAAAAATTCTAATTCGATAAATTCATCTGGCGCAGATCGATGAAAGTGTTGTCGCAACCTTGCCGATGGGTAAAAATAATTAAATGCAGGAAAAGGGGGAAAGAATATGGAGTCACATCAAAGAAAGATCATGAGGATTTCGGATCAGCTCAGATTACGCGACAGCAATGAACCGCTTATTCTTATGAAGAAAGCAGTTTCACATCAGGTGCCTAAAGCGGATGGCAGAAAAGATCTGTATCAGAAGCTTGATGTCAGCGATCTTGATGAAATAATAGATATTGATGTTGAAAAAAGAATATGTACTGCTGAGCCTGGTGCAACCTTTGAAAAGGTAGTAGAGTCCACTTTGGCTTACGGACTTGTTCCGCTTGTGGTTCCAGAACTAAGGACGATTACGATAGGAGGAGCAGTATCAGGAGGATCCATAGAATCCATGTCATACAGATTTGGCGGATTTCATGACAGCTGCCTTGAATATGAGGTACTGACTGCAAAGGGAGACATTATCGTATGTTCTCCGGAAGGTGATGAAAGCCTTTTGTTCAATATGATGCACTGGTCTTTTGGGACGCTTGGGATAATAACCCTTATAAAATTCAGGCTTATTCCCGCAAAGCCTTACGTAAAAGTGACTTACGAGAAATACAGAAGCCTGGAGGAATACAATCGTGCAATATGGTCACATTATCTCAGCAGGGACATAGATTTTATGGATGGGATAATTCACTCTCCGGAGGAGTATGTTCTCAGCTGCGGCAATTTTACAGATGACGCACCGTATACTCACAGATATGACTGGATGAGGATATATTACCTCAGTACAGCCAGCCGAAGGGAAGATTATCTTAAGACATCTGATTATTTTTTCAGGTACAATAAAGGCGTGACCAATGTAAGACCGAAATCTTTTGCCGGAAGACTTCTTTTTGGAAGGTTGGTAAGCTCTGACATAACCTTGAGGATGGCGCACAGATTTGTAAAGGTATTGCCTGAAAAGGCTATACCGATAACTGTTGACACTTTCATACCGTTTTCAAAGATGGGAGAATTCATGAAGTGGTATGAAAAAAATATAAATCACTTTCCACTGTGGTGCGTTCCATACAAAGTAGCACATAAATATGAGTGGCTTTCTGATGAGTTCGCAGAAGGCGTAAAGGATGAGCTTTTTCTTGACATAGCGATTTACGGAATGTACAGAGAAAACCCGGAAATATGGCACAGGCTGATTGAGGAAGAGCTCATGGATATAGGGGCAATAAAAACCCTCATATCATCAAACCATTACTCTGAAGAAGAATTCTGGAGCATTTTCAACAAAGAGAATTATGAGACAATAAAGCGCAGGATGGATCCGGACAATATACTGAGAGATATTTATAAAAAAACCTGTTTCAAAAGCCAGGACTGATAGATTTTTTCGATATGATCTATAAGGCATACCTATTTGAATATGTGAGCTATGGCGTGAGACATGTGGGCAACCCAAGCTTCTGCTTATGGACGAGCCTCTCAGCAATCTGGATGCGTCGCTCAGGATAAAGATGAGGCTTGAGCTGAAGAATCTTCAGAGAAAGCTGGGGATAACTATGATTCTTGTAACACATGATCAGGAGGAGGCACTCAGCATGTCGGACAAGATAATTGTCATGGATAAAGGCGATATTCTCCAGACGGGATCTCCTCAGGACATCTATTTCAGGCCTCTAAGCAGGAAGGTATCATCCTTCATAGGGAGAGCGAATTTCGTTGATATAAATGGAAAGCATGAATTGATAAGGCCTGAGAACATAAAAATAATTCCTGATGACAAGGGTGATTACAAAATAAAGGATAAAATCTTTATGGGGGCTAGAACAGAATATATAGTCTCAGATGGGAAAAATACGCTGGAGGTGGAAATGTCCGGAATCGCCGGCACTGCATTCGAAAAAGGCCAGACTGTATCGATTTAGATATAAAACACTTGATTTATTGATAAATTATAGTATAATTAAGTTAAATACAAGGGGAGCTTGCGATCAGCAGGCTGAGAGTAAGCTGTATGCTTAGACCCGTAACCTGATTTGGATAATGCCAACGTAGGGATATACTGAGCAGCGACTGCATGTATACTTTTATTGGTATACCTGCAGTTTTTTTATGTTGACATTCCTTTTGGCTTGTATTTGAGAAAGGAG
Organism: Clostridia bacterium; assembly: GCA_009929415.1. GTDB lineage: Bacteria > Bacillota > Clostridia > Peptostreptococcales > Filifactoraceae > Proteocatella. Next base: position 16,241 of record SAAM01000005.1, read on the forward strand.
ATAATATGTTAAGAAAATGCATGGAGAAAGTTCGAAAAAACTCACCTCTGGTTCATAACATAACGAACTATGTGACTGTGAATGATGTTGCAAATGTGCTTCTTGCATGTGGAGCAAGCCCGATAATGGCAGATGACATGGAAGAAGTGGAAGAGATAACATCGATATGCGGGGGCCTGAATATAAATATTGGAACCCTCAACAGAGACACAATTCCGGCTATGGTGCTTGCAGGAAAAAAAGCCAATATGCTCGGACACAAGGTGCTTCTAGATCCTGTGGGCGTCGGTGCGAGCAGTCTTCGCACTCAGACTGCGCTAATGCTCATGAAGGAAGTAAGCTTTGATGTCATAAGAGGAAATGCCTCAGAAATAAAGACACTCTCTGGCGGAAGCGGTAGTACCCGAGGCGTAGATGCTGATATTGCAGATGCGGTGACTGAATCCGACATGGATGAATCGGTTTCGTTCATAAAAGATTTCTCAAGAAGATGCGGCTCTATAATTGTAATGACTGGTAGTACCGATCTTGTAACCGATGGTGAGAGGTGCTTTGCAGTGAGAAATGGAAGAAAAGAGATGGAAAGCATAACTGGAACCGGATGCCAGCTTTCAGCTCTCATAACTGCATTCATAACAGCAAACCCACAAAACTGCATTGAAGCAGCTGCGTCAGCTGTCTGCGCAATGGGGCTTGCTGGAGAGATCGCGTGGAATAATATGCAGCCTTCGGATGGAAACTCAGCATACAGGAGCAGGATAATTGATGCTATATGTAACCTGGATGGGGAAAAACTGGAAAAAGGAGCGATTTATGAAATTAGATAAAAAAGACATGCTTCTTTATGCCGTAACAGACAGGTCATGGCTGGGCTGTGAATCTCTGAGCTTTCAGGTTGAAAAAATACTTGAGGGAGGGGTAACTCTCGTACAGCACAGGGAAAAGATGCTCAGGGCAGACAGGTTTCTCGAAGAGGCAAGGACTTTAAAAGGAGTATGCGAGAAGTTTGGAGTACCGTTTGTCATAAATGACAATGTAGATATTGCGATTGCTTCAGGTGCGCACGGAGTCCATATTGGGCAGGAAGACATGGAAGCAAAAACCGTACGAAGGCTTATCGGCAAGGATATGATTCTTGGGGTATCTGTACGGAGCGTTGAGGAAGCGATTAGGGCAGAGCGGGACGGGGCTGATTATCTTGGGGCAGGGGCTGTATTTCATACGGATTCCAAATCCGATGCAAGCTATATAAGCCGTGAAGTTCTGAAAGATATATGCAGCGCAGTCAGTATTCCTGTAGTTGCAATCGGAGGAATAAATAAAGAGAATATAAAAGAGCTGTCGCAAAGCGGAATAAGTGGAGCAGCTGTAATAAGCGCGATATTTGCACAGGATGACTTGAAAAAAGCTGCAGCTGAGCTCAGAAAAGAAATAGAGGTGTGTCTTACATGAAGACAGCGCTTACAATTGCAGGGAGCGACTCAAGCGGAGGTGCGGGCATTCAGGCAGACATAAAAACCATGACCGCATATGGAGTGTATGCCATGAGCGCAGTTACTGCGCTTACTGCTCAGAACACCATGGGGGTATCAGCCGTGCTTGAGGTGGATCCCGTTTTCCTCTCGGCCCAGCTTGACAGCGTATTCACTGATATATACCCTGATTCGGTAAAAATAGGGATGGTATCTTCGGCGGATCTCATAGTTGTCATATCAGAAAAGCTGAGGGAATATAATGCGAGAAATATTGTAGTGGATCCTGTAATGATATCCACGAGCGGGTCTAAGCTTCTGAAAGAGGATGCGGTGGAGACCCTGAAGGCACGGCTTTTCGAGATGGCAGATGTAATCACTCCAAATATTCCGGAAGCATCGATTCTCTCCGGAATAGAGATAAGAAGTGATAGAGACATGTTGAGAGCGGCAGGGCTCATTGGTGATTATCATGGATGCGCAGTGCTATGCAAGGGAGGGCACAGCATAAATGATGCAAATGATGTTCTCTATTACAGAGGCCGTCACAGATGGTTCAGATCGGAAAGAATAGAAAACAGCAACACCCATGGAACGGGATGCACGCTTTCTAGTGCAATCGCGGCAGGGCTTGCAAAGGGAATGGATCTTGAGGACTCTATATGGAATGCAAAAGAGTATTTATCAGGATCGCTGAGAGCAATGCTGGATCTTGGAAATGGAAGCGGACCTCTCAATCATGCATGGAATATATCCGGAAAGGAAGAAATATGAACAGAGAATATTCAACACAGATGGAGGCAGCAAGAAAAGGAATAATAACTGAAGAAATGAAAACTGTTGCAAAAAAAGAGCAGATGCCGGAGGAAGAGCTTATGGCTCTTGTGGCGGAGGGCAAGGTAGTCATATGTGCAAACATAAACCATAAATGCCTGGATCCACAGGGGATAGGATCCATGCTCAAGACCAAGATAAATGTCAATCTCGGAGTTTCGAGAGACTGCAAGGATTATGATGAAGAAATGAAAAAAGTAATGGAAGCGGTCAGTATGGGGGCACATGCGATAATGGATCTTTCATCACATGGAGACACTTCACCTTTCAGAAGAAAGCTTACATCTGAGTGTCCCGCTATGGTTGGAACAGTGCCTGTGTATGACTCGGTAATTCATTATCAGAGAGATCTCAGTACGCTCAAAGCCAGAGATTTCATCGATGTCATAAGACTTCACGCAGAAGATGGCGTGGATTTCGTCACTCTCCACTGCGGAATAACCAGAAAAACCATCGAACAGATAAAAAAGCATAAGAGAAAGATGAATATAGTCTCGAGAGGAGGCTCAATGGTATTTGCCTGGATGAGCATGACCGGGGAGGAGAATCCATTTTATGAATACTACGATGAGATACTGGATATATGCAGAGAATATGATGTCACGGTTTCATTAGGAGACGCATGCAGGCCTGGATGCCTTGCAGATGCTTCGGATGTCTGCCAGATAGAGGAGCTTGTAAGGCTTGGAGAGCTTACATCAAGAGCCTGGGAAAAAGACGTACAGGTTCTTGTTGAGGGTCCAGGTCACATGCCTCTTGATCAGATTGAAGCAAATATGAAGCTGCAGCAGACAATATGCAAGGGTGCTCCTTTTTATGTACTGGGTCCGCTCGTTACTGACATAGCGCCAGGCTATGACCATATAACAGCAGCAATAGGAGGAGCTATAGCAGCAGCCTCCGGAGCGGCATTCCTGTGCTACGTTACTCCGGCTGAGCATCTTGCGCTTCCAAATCTTGATGACGTGAAACAGGGGATAATAGCGTCAAAGATAGCAGCCCATGCGGCAGATATAGCAAAAGGCGTCAGAGGGGCGAGAGAGCTTGATGACAGGATGTCTGATGCAAGAAGGACATTTGACTGGGAAGCACAGTGGAAATGCGCGATCGATCCGGATACAGCAAGGCGCATAAGAGAGGAAAGAAAGCCTGAGCATGACGATTCATGTTCCATGTGTGGAAAGTTCTGCGCCATAAGGAGCATGAACAAGTCACTTTCCGGGGAACATATAGACATATTATAATGATTTTATGTTATTGATTTTAAGGCACCATATCTTTTCAGGTATGGTGTTTTTATGTTAAAATAATTAAATGTGAATGAATTTTCGAAAATAAAATCAATTTTGCAGTAGAGAATATTTATGATGGAGGATTAATTTTGAAAGAAAAAAGTAAAGATAGAGAAGATTTGAAATATACCTCGGATTTGATACTCAAGCAGCTGTTTGAGTTCAGAAAGGGACCGACTCCGTGGACGAAAGCTTTTTTTGCAGGGCTTTGTGCATCACTTCCACTTCTGGCCGGAATCCTCATGGGAGATTTTGGAATGGGACTCCTTGGGGGCATCGGAGGGTTTACATATCTCTATGTATTCAATGAAACCTATGCAGTGAGAGCGAAGAAAATATTTCTGGTTGCACTAACTATAAGCTTTCTTGTCGGACTTGGCACAGTTGCAGCTCCCTATACCTGGCTTGTAATACTGATTCTTGGAATAATAGGATTTACAGCAACATTCATATTCGGTGTATTTCGGATTCCAGGACCAGCTGCCATATTTTTTGTACTTAGCTTTACGATAACTACCAGCATGCCGGCAGATCCTTCACAGGCTCCTCTCAGGTTCCTTGTGGTATTTGCAAGCGGCATGCTTGCATGGGTGCTAAGTATGATTGGCTGGTTCAGAGAACCATATAAAGCAGAGATAAAGACAGTCGAAGATATATATGAATCGCTCGCTTACTTCAGCGAAGCCAAAAATCTTGATGGCATTAATTCCAGAAGGCATTCCGTCGTGGAATATCTAAGGACCGGCAAGGAGATATTTTCCTCGGGTCCATTACTGAACAAGGACAAGGGCATGTATGACAGGCTTGCTATATTAAATCAGTATGCCGACGAGCTTTTTCTGGAGCTTTTAGAATCATACTTCAATAAAGGAGCAGGAATACCGGAGTCTTTTTCAAAGAGAATAAGACAAATCAAATTCAAGATAAGATCCGCCGAAACCAGTGAAGAGGGCCGCATCATGATTGAACCGGCAGAAGCATGTCATAAGGAATATGAGAAATTATCAGGATGCATAAGAAAAATAGAAGATTTCCTCGATACACCGCTTGAAAATGTAGACCGTGAGATTATTTTAACATCAAAAACCTCTGGAAGGCTAAAGCTAACGAGCGCCTTTGACAAAAATTTCATCGTATTTGCAAACTCTCTCAGATACGCGCTGGTTCTTTCACTGTCAGCACTCATAGCTTTTACGCTTCCCTTCACAAGGCCCTACTGGGTCCCTCTTTCATGTGCAGCTGTGATGTTTGGGAGCACGATAATGACCACATTCAACAGAGCAGTGCTTAGATCGGTGGGGACCATAATAGGTACCTTCATTGCGACAATTATTCTTTCATTTGAACCTGCAGGACTTGCGATAGCAGCGATTAATATGCTGCTTACAATGATAACCGAGCTGGTAGTAGTCAGGAACTATGCGCTCGTAGCCATATTCATCACTCCCAATGCTCTCATGCTGGCGGATGCAGCCACAAAAAATGTATCAACTGCTCAGTTTGCAGGGGCCAGGATACTTGCAATAGCAGCTGGATCTCTGATCGGACTGGCAGGAACATTCATAATAGGGAGAAAATCAGCTTCTAGCAGGCTTCCTGTACTTACATCAAATCTGATAAAAACAAGTATCGAATTATTTGAAAATCTCAAGTCGTCAGGCAGAGATTATGACCTTAGATCAATACTGCATCTAAAGGAAAGATTGGATATAGATCTTGAAAATCTGAGACTTGCTTACCGCACTGCTTTGGGAGAGATTCCTGTAAAAAAGGAAAGCCTTGAAATGATGTGGCCGATGGTATCATCACTTTCTCATATATGCTTCTTGCTTGAAAAGCTTGTAGAAAGAAATGATTTCATGAAAGTTCAGGATAAAGATATTACAAGCATAACGGAGGTGCTTTACTCAATAACGGAATCGGTAGAAGCTGATGAACTTCTTGCTGATATTAAACAGATTGACATAGCTGAAATGCCAAAATTAAGCAGAGAAATGAATCATCTTCAGGAAATTATGAGCATGATAAAAATCAAGTCAGTTATATGATAAAAGCGTGATAGATAAAATATAGATTTAACAAAATTGTATTGCGCAATAATCATTTTATTAACAATTAATTATTTTGACATTTTTTAATTATAGGTGTAGACAATTTTCAGACTATTGTGATATAATAACTCAAAATACTAGAAGTAAAATGAACAGTCATTTTAAATCGTGATTATTTAGGAGGTATCAAATGAAACTGAAAGATAAAGTTGCAATTGTAACAGGGTCAACATCTGGCATGGGAAGAGCTACCGCTGAGCTTTTTGCAAAAGAGGGAGCAAGAGTCGTAGTTACTGGAAGAGATGAAAAAAGAGCGAAAGAAGTAGTAGATGGAATAAAGGCACAGGGCGGGGAAGCGATGTACGTGATCGTAGATGCTTCAAAAACTGAGGATAATAAAATACTTGTAGATAAGACGATGGAAGCCTATGGCACTGTAGACATACTCTTTAACAATGCGGGAATGCTCAGTATGTCGTCCTTGATGGATGTATCGCTTGAGGAGTGGAACAAGCTTTGGGCTGTAAACGTTACTTCGGCTTTATATCTTGCTCAGCTTGTTGCTCCGGAGATGAAGAAAAAAGGTAAAGGCGTCATAATCAATACGAGCTCTGTAGCAGGATTTGATGCACATCACGGATTCGTAGGATATATCACTACAAAACACGCTATGAATGGCCTGACAAAATCTATGGCGTGGGAGCTTGGGCCAGAGATAAGGGTAAACGCCATTGCACCGGGAGCGATCCATACAGCAATGGTTGACAGCATAGGAGGACCGGATGTACTTGGTGGCATGAAAGAAGGCTCTCCGCTAAAGAGGATAGGCCAGCCGGTTGATATTGCTACCGTAGCGCTTTTCCTTGCTTCTGACGAATCATCATTTGTAGATGGACAGATACTGAGAGTAGATGGTGGAATCGAAATTTAATACAGAAATTTGCATTTTAAAATATAGAACACTGATCTCCAGCTGAATCAATCAGTTGGAGATTTTTTATAAACTGAAAATAAATAAAATTCAAAAATCTTGAAAAAACCTCTTGCAATTTATCTCTAATTAGAGTAATATGTGATTAAAGATAAAGTTGCTGACAAGTATTATTTGAAAACGAGGTTGTTTTATGAAAAAATCAGAACTTAAGATCTTCATTGGAATGAGCAGGGCTCTAAATGAAATAAACAGAGCTACTGGAAAGATACACAAGAAATATGGGCTTACAAATGCGCAGTTTGCCGTACTGGAAGCTCTTTATCACAAAGGGGATCTGTCGATTGGTGAGGTTCAGGAAAAGATACTCAGTACCAGCGGAACAATACCTGTGATAGTCAAAAATCTTGAAAACGAAGGGCTTTTAACCAGAAATCAGGATCAGTCAGACAAAAGAAAGTTCATACTTCACATCACTGAAAAAGGAATAAGCCTAATGGACAGGGTATATCCTGAAAATGAGAAGATGATTATAGATATGATGAGCGTGTGGAATGACGAGGAGCAATTGAACCTTATAAATTATATGAGAAAATTTGGAGGTCTTGATAATGGAAAGAAAGATTAAAGAAAAGGTTACCGGGTTTAGAACAAAAGATGGAGCTGGAGTTAGTCTTGTAAGAGTTTTAGGTCATGATACTGTAGAGACTTTCGATCCTATACTGATGCTGGATTCGTTTGACAGTGAGAGACCGGATGATTATACCGCTGGATTTCCACTGCATCCGCACAGAGGCATTGAGACCATAAGCCTTATAGTCAGTGGCAATATGGTTCACAGAGACAGTCTTGGAAATGAAGATGCAATTAGCGATGGAGAGGTTCAGTGGATGACTGCGGGATCCGGGATAATGCATGAAGAAAAGCTTCCTGCATCAGAAAGACTTCTGGGAGTTCAGCTTTGGCTTAATATGCCTCGAGAAAACAAGATGGCACCGCCTGAATATCACAGCATAAAAAAAGAAGATATAGAAGAAATTTCTGTAGACGGTGGATTATTAAGGCTTATAAGCGGAAAATACAAAGATCATGAGGGCTTCAGAGGGAAATATCTTCCTGTGGATTATTATGATATAAAGCTTGAGCCAGGAAAGAGCTTTACGATAGAAACGGATAAGGAAAAGTCAGTGCTTGTATTTACGCTTTCAGGCGCTGCAAGGATAGCAGGCGAGACAGTAGAAGAAAAGACTGCTGTAAAGCTGACAGAAGGAGATTCACTGGTTATAGAATCTCTTGAAAAAGAGGCAGAAATACTCTTTGTAAGCTCTGAGATGCTTAAAGAACCGGTTTCATGGGGAGGTCCTATCGTAATGAATACGGAGCAGGAGCTAAGACAGGCCTTTGCCGAACTGAGAACTGGGGAATTCTTAAAAGAAAAAGTTGAATATGATGTATAAAAATCATTAACATAAATTAATTTAATTAGAGAAGGAGAAAAAACATGAGAATATTAGAATCTTTAAAATCAAGAAGAACACATTATGACATTAACAGAGAGCTTCCAGTTGATGAGGCCAGGATATTTGACCTTATAGAAAAAGCTACGGAGCTTGTGCCGGATGCATTCAATATGAAGAGCTCGAGAGTAGTAGTGGCGACAGGTGAAAAACAGGATCAGTTATGGGATACTATATATGATGTGTTCGAAGGAAAAGTTGCAAGAGAGAAGATAGACAGCTTTAAGAATGGCTACGGAACAATACTGTACTTTTATGACCAGGCAGTCGTAAAAGGAATGCAGGATCAGTTCTCATTATACGCTGACAAATTCCCTGAATGGGCATCTCAGGCATCGGCAATGCTTCAGATAAGCATATGGAGCGGTCTTAAGGAGCTTGGAGCAGGAGCATCTCTTCAGCATTACAATCCTGTGATTGACGAAGCGGTAAAAAAACTGTTCGATCTTCCGGAAAGTTATGTTCTGAATGCGCAGATGCCATTTGGGGGCATCGGTTCACACCCAGACGAGAAACCGGCTGAGGATATATCCCAGAGAGTAATATTTGTAAAATAGCAATATAGTATAATTAAAGCCAGGGCCTCAAATGTAAACATAAATATGAGGTCTTGGCTGATTTGTATATCATAATGAATTAATTTATCAGGAGGGTTACTATGAAATTTTGCTGGAGCACGCTGCACGTAAGGAACATGGAAGAATCGCTGAAATTTTACAAGGAAATAGTCGGGCTTGAAATCGACAGCAGATTTGCTGCAGGACCAGGCGTGGAGATTGTATTTTTGGGGGATGGAGAAACGAAAATCGAACTCATATCTGGAGATGTTTCTGGAGATACCGCTATCGGAAAAGATATATCATGGGGATTTAAGGTAGATTCTCTTGACGAAAAGCTTGATTTTGTAAAAGAAAAGGGTATAGATATTTTTGAAGGACCTTTTCAGCCAAATCCGGATACTAAATTCTTTTATGTGCTTGATCCGAATGGACTTAAGATTCAATTTGTAGAAATGAGGTAATTATGAAGCTGCCTGTACTTTTCGTGGGACACGGATCACCGATGAATGCCGTTGAAGACAATGAATTCACAGACAAATGGAAAGCGCTTGGAAAATCTCTCCCAAGACCAAAAGCTATTCTGTCAGTTTCAGCTCACTGGTATACTGCCAGCACGCGCACATCAGACACGAGGGAGCCAAGGATGATATATGACATGTATGGTTTCCCAAAGGAGCTGTATGATGTAAAATATCCTGTGGAAGGATCTCCTGAGCTTGCTGGAAAAATATCAGATCTGCTCAAAGAAGGCGTAATTACAGACAACAGGTGGGGCATAGACCATGGTACCTGGTCGGTGCTTTGCAGGATGTATCCTGATGCAGACATACCGGTCGTTCAGCTGAGCATTGATTTTAACGCAGCTCCGGAGGCCCACTTTGAGACAGGAAGAAAGCTCGCAGAACTGAGAAAAGAAGGCGTACTGATAATCGGAAGTGGAAACGTGGTCCACAACCTTTCGCTGATAAACTGGGGAATGAGCGGTGGATTTGACTGGGCACATGAGTTTGATGATTACGTTAAACAAAACATACTGAATAGAAATTTCGAGGCTGTAGTAAACTATGGCAAGGCTGGCAAATGCGCTGAGAAGGCATTCTATACTCCGGATCATTTCTATCCTCTTCTGTATGTTCTTGGAGCCGCGGACGCAGAAGACGACATAGAAGTCTTCAATGATTCGTGCATAATGGGTTCTATGTCCATGACTGGATATTTATTTGGTTAGATCGAAGTTTTTGCCTGTGGAGGTTTATATGGAAGGTATTCGTAAAATCATGATTCACCTTTGGTTTGACACCGAAGCTGAAGAAGCCAGCGAGTTTTATAATAAGACATTCGAGAACAGCAGAATCCTCAGCAAGCGAGTGATACCAGGCACTCCTTCTGGCGACGTACAGAGCTTTACCATGGAAATTGAAGATATCAGCCTGATGCTTCTTTCGGCAGGGCCGTATTTCAAGCTTAACCCATCGATCTCATTCATGATCTCGTGTACAGACAAGGATGAGGTGAGGAAATACTGGAACGCCTTCATGGAAGGGGGAAAAGCCCTCATGCCGCTTGATACCTACGATTTCAGCGAGTTGTATGGCTGGGCTGAAGATAGATTTGGAGTCTCGTGGCAGGTAATGCATGTAAAAGAAGCGCAGATGGATATAAGGATAAGGCCGGCGCTTATGTTTACAGGAAAAAACTGTGGCCATGCCGAAGAAGCGATAGGCTACTATACGGGAATATTCAAAAACTCTGAAATAAAATCCGTATCCCGATATGGCGACAATTTCAAGCCCAATGAGCCGGAAATGCTTAATTTTGCGGAGTTTGTCCTGGAGGGGCAGAGCTTTTCAATAATGGACAGTGCATATGAGCATGGATTCGATTTTAATGAGGCCGTCTCATTCATAATAAACTGTGACACTCAGGAAGAAATAGATTATTACTGGGAAAGCCTGTCAGCAGTCCCGGAGGCTGAGCAGTGTGGATGGATAAAAGACAGGTACGGAGTTTCATGGCAGATAACGCCATCTGTAATGAACGATATTATGCACGAAGCCGATGAAGAAACTATCGCGCGAATAACTGAGGCATTTCTCAAGATGAAAAAATTTGACCTGGCAGAAATCGAAAGATTCATGTAAAAGCGTTATAATTCAAATATATATCCGTATGATTTGCAGCAATGTGACTCATACGGATTTTTTTGTATCCTCATGGTTGATTTTGTTTCCGAAAATCAACATCAAATCCATTGTATATGACAGAAAAAGAAGTATAATTAAATCTATGGAAGGAGATGAGATTGAATGAAGGATATAAACATATCAAAAATAATTTCAGACTGCAGGCGAAGAAAAGGGGTCACACAGGATCAGCTGGCAGAATATATTGGAGTGTCCAAAGCCTCCGTGTCTAAATGGGAAACGGGGCACAGCTATCCGGACATAACTTTTCTTGCGCCGCTTGCGACTTATTTCAACATGAGCATAGATGAACTCATGGGTTATTCGCCGCAGATGACTAAAGAAGAGATAAAAAGACTGTATCACAGGCTGTCTCGGGATTTTTCGACAAAGCCTTTTGATGAGGTTATTTCGCAATGCCGCAAAATCATAAAAAAATACTATTCCTGCTTTCCGCTGCTTATGCAGATGGCAGTGCTTCTCTGCAATCATCACATGCTTGCAGCAAAGCCTGATAATCAGATGGAGATATTGGAGGAAGCCGCGAGCCTGTGCAAAAGGATAGAAGATGAGAGCGAAGATATGTGGCTCGCCAGGGACGCAGTTTCTGTTGAAGCAGTATGCTATCTGATGATGAGAAGGCCTGAAAAAGCGCGTGAGCTGCTGGGAGAAGATGTGAGGCCAGCTCCGGGTGATGATTCTGTCATTGCTCAGACATATCTCATGGAAGGCAATATGACTAAGGCAGACAGGATTCTTCAGATAAGCGCATATCAGCACCTTATTTCACTTACAGGCTCACTGGCGTCTCTGCTTCAGCTTCAGAATGAGAAATTTGAAGAAATACTGCACAGGATATTTGCGGTCGACGCGGCATTTGAACTGTCAAAGCTGAATCCGAATATAATGGCGGTGACATATCTGAATGCGGCCCAGGGCTACTGCATGCAGGGCAATAATGAAAAGGCACTTGAAATATTGAGAAAATACGCTGATCTCTGCATCAAAGATTTTTTCCCGTATTCGCTGCATGGGGATTCGTTTTTCAGTGAGCTTGGAACCTGGTTTGAAAACCTGGATCTGGGAAATGCTGCTCCAAGAAGCGAAGAAGTCATAAAGGAAAGCATAATCAAGTCGATTGAGGAAAACCCTGTATTCGATTCACTGCGCGGGGATGCCGAGTATCTTAGTATATTGCGACTGCTAAGGGAAAGCTTTGGAGGTAAGTAATATGAAAAATATAATAAACCGCAGAAATCTGAAGATAAGCCTTTTATTTACAGCTGCAGGGATAGTCGCAAGCGCATTTGCCGCGATGTATCAGCTGGATATGTTCAGTGATGAAATAAAGAACCAGATTATCCTGCAGCTGGGATCGACAGAGGCTCTCATAGCCATAGCGGCTGTTCAGGGCGGGATAATCACTCTGATATCTTCATTTGCAGGGCTTATGCTTGCAGAAAAGGTAAATCTGAGGCTCAATTTCCGTTTCGACAAAAACTCGCTTATGGTTGCTATGGCGATTGGACTTTTGACGGCAGCTGTCATTGTGTTTTCAGACAGGCTGATCTTTGTGAGATATCTGCCTTCTGAAATTACGAATTATGAATTTTCGCTCCTGTATCTTGTCACAGGCATTCTATACGGTGGTATAATTGAAGAAATACTGCTGAGGCTTTTTGTGATGTCATTTTTTGTATTTGTGCTGTGGAAGCTTTGTTCAAGAGGCAGCGACAGGAAGAATATACCCGGATGGATATATATATCTTCAATCCTGATTTCAGCTGCACTTTTTGCGGCAGGGCATATTCCATTTACAGCACAGATCATAGGCTTATCCCTGCCGGTACTGGCAAGAACATTTCTTCTAAATGGCATAGGCGGCATTGGATTTGGGTATCTATACTGGAAGCGTGGGCTGGCATATTCAATGTGCGCTCATGCATTTACACATGTTTTCATTAACCTGATATCGGTACTATTTACTTTAGGGAGGTAAATGCAACAAATGAAAATTGGACAGTTTGCAAAGCTTAATAATACAAGCATAGATACCATAAGGCACTATATGTCTCTGGGTCTCCTTCTGCCTGAAAAAGCAGGAAATCAGTATGAATTTGACGAAAAATGCACGAGTGACTATATCGAGATCCAGAGATTGAAGCAAATCGGGTTCACGTTATCGGAGATTCAGCACCTCATGCTTTACAAAAAAATGGGAAAGATGACAGGATACCGGCAGAGGATTTCTTATCTGTCATACTTTGAAAACAAGCAAAGACAGGTGGCAGAAGAGCTTGAAAGACTCGAATCAATGAAGCTGCAGCTGGCTTCGTATATTGAGGAAATGAAGGGGATGACTGAATCTGATGAAGAGATTCACAGCTTGCCGGGCGTAAGGATGAGCACGCTGGATATGCTGTGCTGCAACAAATGCAAAGGGAATTATAACATAGAGAGTGGAAACATCATCAAGGGGGAGCTCTATGAAGCTGTTCTCAGGTGCGGATGTGGAAGCGAGCTTTTCATAGAAGACGGAATCATATTTGGAGAGGGCAGTATTTATGACAGTGAAAGAGCCTGCAGAGAAGAAATGAGTGGTTCATACAGCGAATTGTATATAGATGAATATATTAATACCACAGATATCAATTATCTTCATAAGCTCCAGTCCGGGCTTGAGTGGTCATTAAGGCATATACCTTTTGAAAAAGCATCCGATGCAACGGCGCTTGAGCTGGGGAGCGGGCATGGATATTTCATGAGGCACGTGCTTGATTTATTTCCTGATTCATCTACTTATATTGCAGTAGATCATGACAGGGTAAAGATGAAATGGCTCAGGAGAGTGATAGAGAAAAACAATCTAAAATGCAATGTTGTCTTCATATGCACGGATTTTGAAAATATACCCCTCAGAGATAATACCGTGGATATGCTTCTTGATATAGCGGGATCGAGCAACTATGCTTTTGAGAACAGGGAGTTCCTTCTGAGAAGAGTCGATCACCTCATGAAAAAAGGTGGATATCTTCATGGATCATACATACTTTTCAAGAATTTCAAGTCAAATTCGAAGATACCGCGTGAACTCAGGGTTAATTTCATGTTGGATCACGTCAAGAAGGAAATCGAAAATCTGAATTATTCATGCACGGACGAACACGTTTCATCTACGGTTGTCAAAGGGGGACCGATGGAGGACTATTTTGTAGAGGGAGAAGAGGTATATACTTATCAGTATACCGGAGTTAAAATTGAGAAACTATAGGGCAGACCCCATGGTTTCGATTTTTTTGTGTAAAAATTTCTTATTTTCTGTGAAAAAACGGTATTGCCGTGGTCCTGACTCAACGTATTAAAGTATAACTATAGAGGAGGATAATATCATGGAAAATAGAAATATATATCTTTTTGCTTCAGGCAAAGCCGTTTCAATTCTGGGTTCGAGCATATTTTCGTTTGCCATAGGGCTCTATGTGCTGAAACTTACGGGCTCCGCACTTAATTATGCCATGACTCTCATGCTGAGCGTGATACCTATGGTAGTAATAAGCCCGATTGCAGGTGTAATAGCTGACCGGGTTTCAAAAAAATGGCTGGTTTCAGGAATGGATTTCATAAACAGCATACTGTTTGCAGCCTTGTTCATCCTTAGTATATACAGGGAGCTGACACTTCCGGTAATATATATTGCTATAGTGCTCCTGAATGTATTCACTACATTTTTCGGAATTGGGATAGAGACAGCCAAGCCTGCGCTTGTAAGCTCAGAGAAGCTTATAAGAATAAACTCACTGAGCAAGCTGATAGATTCGTCTGCGACTGTGCTTGGACCCGTAATAGGAGGGGTAGTATATGCTTTTGTAGACATAAGAGCCCTTATCTTATTCAGCAGCATTGCATTCATGATTTCAGCAGTTTCTGAGTGGTTCATAGACTATGAATTCAATCTGGAGAGAAGGCTTTATGAAAACCACGAAAAATCAGAAGAAAATAAAAGCATCCTGAGTGATATAATAGAGGGATGGAAATTCTTTTCAGGAAACAGATCGCTGCTTCAACTGTTTTTCCTGTTTTTCATGCTCAATATGCTTATTGGGTTTTCTGTGAATGTTCCTCTGCCATATATAATAAATGAAGTACTGAGATTTTCTTCTAGCAGATTCGGGATGATAAATTCAATGTTCCCCATCGGGCTCATTATTGGTACTCTAACGGTCGAATATGTAATGAAGCGCATCGAGTTTAGAAAGCTGCTTATTCTGATGAACATACTGATTTCGATTATGGCATCAGTAATAGGCCTTCCTGTCATCCTTGGACTTGACTCTGGAATGAGCCTGGCTTTCTACTGCATTGTAAATATCATCATAGGGATAGCCATAGCCTATGTGGATGTTCCTGTTATGACGATACTGCAGAATGAGGTGCCAAGAGAGCTTCTGGGAAGGGTGCTGAGCCTGATTATGAGCCTTGTAAAGGCGATGCTTCCTGTGGCACTATTGTGCTCTGGAGCACTCACCTCCAGAATGCCGGTGCAGCTGATTCCCGCAGCTGGAGCAGTAATACCATTCATATACAGTATATTTATGCTGAAGAAAAACTCTACGGAGCGTTTATTGAATAAAGAGACAGATTGCATTAGTATTTAATAAGGGAGGTAGACAGATGAACAATGAAAATACGGGAAAGCTCATACTAAGGCTGCGAAAGGAAAGCAACATGACTCAGAAACAGCTGGCTGATGCGATGAATATAAGCGACAAGACGATATCAAAATGGGAAAGAGGGCTTGGACTCCCGGATGTATCGCTTCTGCGTGAGCTTTCGGAAATACTGGGAATAAATGTCGAAAGGCTTTTATCCGGAGAACTTAAAGCAGAAGACAGAGATGGAGGAAATATGAAAAAAGTAAAATTTTATGTATGCCAGGAGTGCGGCAATGTGATAACCGCGACTGGCGGTGGAGAAATATCCTGCTGTGGGCGTAAGCTGGCCGCGCTTACAGCAAAACCTGCAGATGAAAGCCACAGGCTGAATGTTCAGGAGATTGAGAACGACTACTATATAACCTTCAGCCATGATATGAGCAAGGATCATCATGTTGGCTTCGTAGCATATGTCACATGGGACAGGGTGCTACTGATAAAGCTCTACCCTGAACAAAATCCGGAGGTTAGATTCCCGAGAATGCAGAAGGGCAAGATTTATTTCTACTGCAGCAATGATGGTCTTTGGGTCAACTGAAGATAAGCAGGAACAAAATATGAAAACCAGACATGTCAGTTCATCAAGACTGTGCCTGGTTTTTTTCGTCTCCGGGTTGAAATACTGTAATGTGTTACGCAAATATAGTCTGAACAAGAACCATATATATCGCTGTTCCGGCGCCTATACTGAGAAGGGTATTGTCTTTCCAGATGTGAACAAGTACAATTGAAACTATTGAAATCATCTGTGATGCGATATAAGCGGCAGATGCAGACGGAGCATCCTTGAGACAGTACACTACAAGCATACCGATAGCCGCATAAGGAAGGACCTGCCCCAGATAGCTTACATACTGGCTCTGAGAGTTGTTTCGCCTGAAAATGAGAAAAGGAAGGAATCTTGTTATTATTGAGCTCAGAGCTACCATCAGGATTATAATAAAAGTCTGTAATGGCGTCAGAATCATGATATTTTATCCTCCTTTGCTTTTAATGAATCGTTATTATTAAGAGATCTTATCCATGATAAGGTAAGTACGAGGAGTATTGAAATCATTGCCGGAATAATGAAGCTGTCATTGCCAAATAGTTTTAAGCATATAAGCGAACAGACAACGCCAGTAATTGCAGGTCTGTGATCTTTCTGTGATTTCCACTGAGCTGTAAATATGGTTACGAAAAGAGCTGTGAGCACAAAGTCAAGCCCATCGGTATTAAAAGTAATAAAAGATCCAAGTATTCCTCCAAGAGCAGATCCAATTACCCAGTACATGTGATTTAGAAAAGTTATGTAAAAAACAAACATATTTCTGTCTATGTCAACAGGAGGTTCTGCACTGCAAACTATGGAAAATGTTTCATCACAAAGACCAAATATCAGATATGGTTTGATTTTTCCTGTGTCCTTATACTTGTCCAGCATGGAAAGTCCGTAAAAAAGGTGACGGGCATTTACTGTAAGAGCAACAAGAAGTGCATTCAAAGGATTGAAGATTGTTGTAAGAAATGTTATCGATACATACTGCGATGAGCCGGCAAAAGCAACAAGGCTGAAAAAGACAGTCCATAACACGCTGTATCCTTTACTGTTCATCAGTATTCCATAAGCTATCCCCAAAAAAATGAAGCCTGTAAGGACAGGTACTGTATGAGGAAAGGCAGCTTTTAGAGCAGGTTTATTTATTTTCAAATGTTCACCTCCGAATATTTATGAAGCGAGATTTCATTATTGTGAATTAAATGAAATCTTAACACAATTTTCGTTATGTGTAAAGGTTATTTTATTTAAAATAAATTGACTCATACTTCGCACATGAATATTATTCTATGAACCTTGAAAATTCAATATTTGACATGAATCAACTATCTTAGATACACAAACCAAGACACTTTTTCG
>SAAM01000088.1 GCA_009929415.1 Clostridia bacterium
TTTGGCTGTGACGGCGATTGCGTCTGTCTTCTTTCCTGCTTTTCTGTATTTGTGAACTCGAGCTCGGTAACCCTTCCGCCTGACTTGCTGACTGTCTTGCTCACTGTGTGATTTTTCACATATGAATCATGGCTCTTATCGTCAGAAGACTTTTCTCTGGTAGGTTTGTCTTCTGAAGGCGGCTTTGCTTCCGGGGCAGGAGCGGCTTTTTTCTGAGCAGGTCTTTTGTTTGCAGGGATCGTCTCGTATACAGGGATTCCGTCAAAGTCATCCTTTGAGCCATAGATTTCTTTCTCCTCGGTTCTCACGGCTTCCTTGAGCTCGGTGGGAACGATAAGCGGCTTTCCTATGGAATTGAGGAAGTCCTCTTCTATGGATCTGGCTCTGTTGTCCTTCTGTTTTGGAGCGGATGTAGTCTTTACAGTATTATCTATGTATTCGCCGATATTATCCTCAACAGTCCTGCTGGTCCTTTCTTTTCTTGAGGAGAGAGCGCTGCTTCTGTTTTTTTCGGTATGATAGGCCTGAAGCCTGCTGTATATCTGAGGATCTGTATGGAGCTCAAGGGTTGTCCTGTATTTCATGAAATGCTCGTCAAAAAGCTCGGTGTTGCCGTCTACCTCGAATATATCGAGCATGACATTTACTATCGAGCCTGCGTATATCTTGTTTAGAGTCAGCTGTTTTCCGACGTTGAGCACAGCACCAAGCAGGTCCTTGTTTTTTTCAATCTCCTCGAGTGCCTGGTTATATGCTTTGTTTTTGTAGTAGTATTCTATTTTATCAAAATAAAAAGTTGCTCTTTCTCTGGTAAAAAGTGGATTTCTCTGCAAAGTATGACACCGCCCTCTGAATTTTTTATGTACGTTTCAATTATATCATAAATGAATGGAATTTGAAGAAAAAAATTATAAATAATATTTCAAAATTATTTCGCAATATCAATATTTATGTTAATATATATAGGTGTATTTACACTCGGATGAAATTTTGTGTAGAGGAGAAGTCATGTCAGAGATAGTTAGGGTTGAAAATCTGGTTTTCAGATACGATGATGAAATAATTACTAAAAATGCGGTCGATGATGTCTCGCTTAATATAGAAGAAGGCGAGTTTGTTGTGATCATAGGTCACAATGGCTCTGGAAAAAGCACGCTTGCAAAGCACTTCAATGGCATATTCTACCCGACGCAGGGTGATGTATATATTAAGGGAATGAACACGAAGGATGATTCGCTTATCTGGGAAATCAGGCAGAAGGCCGGAATGGTTTTTCAGAACCCGGACAATCAGATAGTGGCTACGATCGTGGAAGAAGACGTCGCATTTGGCCCTGAGAATCTAGGGATTGAAAAATCAATCATAAGAAAGCGTGTCGATGAGGCTCTGGCGCTTGTAAACATGACGGAGTTTGCCAAAAAGCAGCCCCATAATCTTTCGGGAGGCCAGAAGCAGCGCGTGGCTATTGCGGGGATAATCGCCATGAGGCCTGACTGCATAATATTTGACGAGCCTACGGCGATGCTTGATCCAAGTGGAAGAAAAGAGGTAGTTGATACAATCCTAAAGCTGAACAAGGAAGAGGGCAAGACTATCATACACATAACCCACTTCATGGATGAGGCTACAAATGCCGACAGGGTAATAGTCATGGATGAGGGGAAGATAACCATGCAGGGCAAGCCTCGTGAGATATTTGCAAGGGTAGAGGAGCTTAATGCTCTTGGACTCGATGTCCCGCAGATGACCGAGCTTTCGTATGAGCTTGGACTGGAAGGCGTCAGGCTGAGAGAGGATATACTGACTGTGGAAGAAATGGTGGATGAATTATGTCAATTGTTATAAATAATCTGAGATATGTATATAATGAGGGAACACCTTTTGAGAGCGTTGCCATAGATGATGTAAGCCTTGAGATAAAGGACGGGGATTTCGTTGGCCTTATAGGTCATACGGGTTCTGGAAAGAGTACGCTGATACAGCATCTCAATGGCCTCATAAAGCCTACCGGGGGCTCGATAATCATAAACGGCATGGATATTACTCAAAAGGGAGTATCTCTTGTAGATGTAAGGAAAAAGGTGGGGCTTGTGTTCCAGTATCCTGAATATCAGCTGTTTGAGGAGACTATTTTCAAGGATATAGCCTTCGGTCCTGAAAAGCTGGGGCTTTCGGAATCTGAGGTGGAGGAAAGAGTAATCGAAGCCATGAACATGGTGGGTCTTGATCCTGAGAAATCCAGGGACAAGTCTCCGTTTGAGCTTTCGGGAGGGCAGAAGAGAAGGGTGGCGATTGCGGGAGTAATAGCCATGAAGCCTGAGGTGCTGATACTTGATGAGCCTACTGCAGGACTTGATCCTCATGGAAGAGATGAGATCCTGGATCAGATAAAGGAGATCCACAGAAAGAACAGAACCACGATAATACTTGTTTCCCATTCCATGGAGGACATGTCCAGGCTTGCAGACACTCTTATAGTGATGAACAGGGGAAAGGTTGAATTTACCGGGACTCCGAAGGAGGTTTTCAGGCACGAGAAGAGGCTTCATGAGATAGGTCTGGGAGTGCCAAAGGTAGTCACGCTCATGAATGAGCTGAGAAGCAGAGGCTATGACATAGAGCCTGACATAATAACCATGGCGCAGGCTAAGGAACAGATTTTAAGACTGATAAGGAGTAAGGATAATGCTTAAGGATATAACGCTTGGGCAATATTACCCAACAGATTCGAGAATACACAGGCTTGACCCGCGAGTAAAGATAATGTTCACCTTTGTATTTATGATAACCATATTCATGATAGACCAGTTCTATCCGTTCCTGCTGATAGTAGCGTTTCTTGCGCTACTTTCAAAAAGCTCAGGAGTGCCTGGGAAATTTCTCATGAAGGGAGTAAAGCCTCTATGGCCGCTGCTTCTTATAACATTCCTTATAAACGCGCTTCTGACTCAGGGAGAGATCCTGTGGTCGATTGGATTTATCAAGGTAACCTATGAGGGACTAAGGCTCGGACTTTTCATGATAATAAGGCTGGTGCTGCTCATAGTGGGAACTTCGCTGCTTACGCTGACGACATCTCCTATCGAGCTTACCGACGGAATAGAGAAGCTGCTCAATCCCTTCAAGAAGATTGGTCTTCCGGCTCATGAAATAGCTATGATGATGACGATTGCGCTTAGATTCATTCCTACTCTTCTTGAAGAGACGGACAAGATAATGAAGGCTCAGATGGCAAGAGGAGCTGATTTTGAGAGCCGCAACATCGTAGAGAGGGCCAAAAGCCTCGTGC
Organism: Clostridia bacterium; assembly: GCA_009929415.1. Classification (GTDB taxonomy): domain Bacteria; phylum Bacillota; class Clostridia; order Peptostreptococcales; family Filifactoraceae; genus Proteocatella. The sequence continues at coordinate 3,290 of SAAM01000088.1, forward strand.
CGCTGCTCGTGCCGCTGTTCATAAGCGCATTCAGGAGAGCGGATGAGCTTGCCATGGCCATGGAGTCAAGGTGCTACCGTGGAGGAGAGGGCAAGACGAGAATGAATGAGATTTCCATGTCCAGATCGGATTACAGTGCATTTATCGTGAGTACAGCCGTAATGATACTTATTGCATGCACGAGATTTTTAAATTAATTAAACACGAGAAAAAATAGTACTGTTAAAATACGGAATAATTTGGTATAATCGTTCTATTGAGAATATGATTAAGGTGGGATAAAAACGTGACTGAAAAAAGAAAAGCAATGCTGCAGATAGCAGGTATAGTGGCGGCCTTCGTGCTGCTTGTAGTGGGAACGATATTTTACAAGAGCCTGTGGCTGAGGATTCCATTTGCAATAATGGCGATAGGTGTGGGTGCGCTGCTCGTAAGGATGTATCTTTCTTATAAAAGAAAGAAATACGCAATCGAGGGTAAGGTGCTTTCAATCACTCCTCCTAAGAACAGGTTCAAGGTTGGAAAGTACACGGTAATACTTAAGACCGGAAAATCTTCAAAAAAGCTTTACTCATGGCAGAAGCTTAACATGAAGGTTGGAAACTCATATGCTATATATTATGAAGAAAAATCCAACCAGATAATAAAGTATGAGACAATGAAGATAAACATGGCGGCAAGGCCAAAAGGCAACATACCTCCTCAGTTCAGATAAGAAACGGTGAAAAAATGTACAGACTTTTAGGAAATGAAGTGCTTGATACTGAAGAACTGGCAAAACATGTTGAATCTGAGACCGGGCTTCGTGTAAGGGAAGACATAAGCAATGCAACGAAGAGAGATGACGCTGCCGCGCTGAGGCTGGAGCTCGACATAAGCCTTCTTGGGTATGATGATACCCTTAAGTATGAGGATGAGCAGATAATGAATGAACTCATGGCAAAGTCCGATGAGTATGCAAACGCAGAGCTCAAGGCTGTGATTTCTCATTTTGGAGAGTATCTCGCATATGATGTCTACTCATATTCTTTTGATGAGGTATCAAACTGCACGCTTCTTGTAATGGCAGTTATGAGCACCGAGAATTCTCACAGGAAGATGAGGGATGTAATCAAAAGATTGCTGACAGTTTAGCAAAAAAATATTGACAATAAATTAATAATTACTGTTTTAAGATCAATTCAGATGCCATCATGGCATCTGTTTTTTTATTTAAAATTAATTATGACAGTATTGTTCATCAATCAGTGAACAGATTGCATGAAAAATGACGATAAAGACATATTGAATTTCATGAATAATGAATTGAGGGTTGGTTTAAAATTCATGAGCTAAAGGGACGTTATTATCATATTTTCTATTGAAAAAAGGGGATAATTGTGATATCTTATATGAAACAGCTGATTAACAACTTTAACGCAATATTCAGACGAGACTGTTAATTGCAGCTGAAATGCCAAATCTATTCACGGGAGGAGATTTACAATGAAAAGAAAATTCAAATCAGGATTGGCTTTACTTACAGTTTTAGCAATGGGGATGTCACTTGCTGGTTGCGGTGGTTCAGGAGATACTACTGCAGCTGAAGAAGGTGCGCTTACTAACAACGGAAATTACATTTTTGCAACAGGAGGAACATCCGGTACTTACTATCCACTTGGTGGAGCTATGGCAACTATAATAAACGGAGCTGTTGAAGGAACTAACATCACAGTTCAGTCTACAGGAGCATCAAAAGAGAACATAATGCTTGTTTCCAAAGGCGAGGCTGATTATGCAATAGTTCAGAATGACGTTCTTGACTACGCGGACAAGGGAATTCAGCTGTTCGAAGGCGAAAAAATCACGGGAGTAAGCACTGTGGCTTCTATTTACCCTGAGATAGTTCAGCTTGTCGTAGGAGCTGACAGTGGAATAAAGACAGTTGCAGACCTCAAAGGCAAGCGAGTTTCAATAGGTGATGCAGGTTCAGGGGTTGAGGCGAATGCGCTTCAGGTTCTTGAAGCCTATGGAATGACTGTTGATGACGTAAACGTAAGCCGTCTTTCATTTAAAGAGAGCGGAAACGCATTCAAGGACAACCAGCTTGATGCATTCTTTGTAACTGCTGGAGTTCCAAATACTGCAATAGTTGAGCTTGCTGTTACAAGACCTATACAGCTTCTTAACATAGATGGAGCAGAAGCTGAGAAGCTTGTTGCAGACTATCCATTCTATACTACTATAACTATTCCTAAAGATGTTTATGGAACACCAGAAGACATAAATACAATAGCTGTAAGGGCAATAATAGTATCAAGAGCTGATTTAAATGAAACAGAAGTATACAATTTCACAAAAGCGCTTTATGAAAACCTTCCAACACTGGGAGAGGCTCATGCAAAAGGAAAAGAGATACTTCTTGAGCAGGCAACAGACGGAGTAACTGTAGCATTACATCCGGGAGCAGCAAAATACTTCTCTGAGGTTGGAGTAGGATAATGAAATATAATATGCAGATGGGGCTTAAGGCCCTGTCTGTTTTATTGATTATTATTATATTATCCTTTATGCCAGCTACGCAGAGATTGAATCTCAGGACGGCAGACGGGGGCATTGTCAGCAGCTTCAGTACTGAAAATGGTGATTATTTTGATATTCAGTTCAGGCATTCGGTAAATAAAGGTCTTATAACTGAAAGATATTTTCTGGACACAGATACCGGAAAGATAAACCTTACCAGCGGATGGTTTGAAAGCTATGGCGCAGGTATGATGGATACTATAGATGAAAATATGAAAATGACAGAAGATGGTGATTCTCTGAGGATTGATTTTCCGTCAAACTGGATTGAAAGTGTCAATTTTGCATCGGCAGGAATCGCGAATCATGTTTTCATTTATGGGGAAAATAAATTGAGGCTATATGAACTTCGACCTTATAAAACCATCAATATAAGCATTGAAAGAACATCTTTTTTTGAAATAATGAAATCATATATTGAATTTTCGAATTAAAATCAGGCAATTCAAGAATCAAATTGAAAGGAAGTGGAAGAGTGAAATTTGGGAAGAAAAAAAATGACGATGATGTTATAAAAAACTCTCAGGTAAACGGATTAGAAAATGAAGAGGAAGAGATAGACCGGGACGAACTCCTTGCTATGCTTGACAAGGAATCAGCCTACAGAAAGCTGGAAGGCGTCTGGAAGACTATAACGACAGCTATGCTGCTTTGCTTTACGCTTTTTCAGCTCTACACAGCGCTTCTTGGAACAATTCCTGCGCAGCTGCTGAGGATGACGCATCTCGGATTTGTAATCACGCTGGCGTTTCTTCTTTATCCGGCAACTAAGAAAAGAAGCAGAAAGAAAATCGATATTCTGGATTACATACTGTCAGCAACGTTTTTCTGTATAGTGGCGTATTATATTCTTAATTTTGAAGCGATAATAGGAAGGTCTGGTGCGTATAATCAGATGGACCTTATTGTTGGAGTAGTTGGGACCATACTGGTTATGGAAGCTTGCCGAAGAGTAGTAGGATGGCCGATAGTAATCATCGCATCTATATTCATAGCCTATGCATATTTTGGCAGGAACATACCTGGATTCCTGAATCACAGAGGTTATAGCGTAGAGCGTATAGCGACTCACCTGTTCTATACTACAGAAGGGATCATAGGACTTCCTCTTGGAACCTGTGCGACCTTCATATTCCTGTTCATACTTTTTGGGGCTTTCCTCGAAAAGACTGGAATAGGTCAGTTCTTCATAGATATAGCAAACTCGATTGCAGGATTTGCAGCTGGTGGACCGGCTAAGGTTGCCGTACTGACTTCTGCACTTCAGGGAACCATATCAGGATCATCGGTTTCCAATACAGTTTCTACAGGATCGTTCACTATACCTCTTATGAAATCTCTCGGCTACAAGCCTGAGTTTGCAGCGGCGGTTGAGGCAGCTGCATCTACAGGAGGGCAGATAATGCCTCCTATAATGGGTGCGGCAGCGTTTCTTATTGCCGAGGCGGTAGGTGTTCCTTACCTGGATGTTGCAAAGGCAGCTATAATA
>SAAM01000591.1 GCA_009929415.1 Clostridia bacterium
ATGATTCTGGGTCTCGTTGTATGGGATGAGGTTTACATGACATTTCCTGCCGTTCATTAGCCTTGCGAGCTCGTGTGCGCATTCAGGGGTGTCGTTTATAAATTCTGAGAGAACACCCCTGCCTCTAAACCACCTTACTCGGTTAACCGAGAGTGAAGGCGGCGGGATGAATCTCATGTGTTTTTTTAAAGAAAATATAAGCCCTCTTAATGCCTGAAAGCCATTGATTTAATAATGCTTTTGCGGTATACTGCAGTCATAGGAGGTGAGTATATTGTTGGTTCATAAGGCGTACAAATTCAGGATATATCCTGACAGTAATCAAACGCAATTAATAGTTAAAACCATCGGTTGCAGTCGTTTTGTTTTCAACCATTTTCTTGCTGAGCGTAAAAACCTGTATGAATCTGAAAAGAAAACTTTAAACTACAACAACTGTTCGACTATGCTCACTGACCTCAAAAAGGAACTCATCTGGCTTAAGGAAGTAGACAGTACTGCGCTTCAGTCATCTCTGAGGTTTCTTGATGATTCCTTCAGGAGATTCTTCAGCAGGCAGAACGACTACCCAAGGTTCAAATCAAGAAAGAATCCTGTGCAGTCATACACTTCCAAATTCACCAACAATAATATTGCAATAGAAGGCAGTTTCTTGAAGCTCCCAAAACTCGGCCTTGTCCGCTTCGCAAAATCAAGAGAAGTGGATGGCCGCATAATCAGTGCTACTGTCTCAAGGAAACCTTCGGGTAAATTCTTTGTATCTGTTCTTGCAGAAACTGAGGTGTCTGAGCTTCCAAAAACTGGAAGCTCCTGCGGCATAGACGTAGGTCTCAAGGACTTTGCGGTCATCTCAGGTGAGAAAACACACGCCAACCCAAGATTCTTCAGAAGTCTTGAAGCAAAGCTCGCCAAAGAACAACGAATCCTCTCAAGAAGAGTGAAGTTCACAAACAACTGGTACAAACAGAAGCTCAAGGTTGCTAAAGTCCATGAGAAAATAGCAAACACAAGAACCGATTACCTGCATAAACTGTCTATCGATATAGTCAAAAACCACGACATCATCGGTATGGAGGATTTGCAGGTATCAAATATGCTTAAAAACAAAAGACTGTCAAAAGCAATATCTGAGGCCTCCTGGTCGCAGTTCAAGGAACTGCTTGAGTACAAGGCTCTCTGGTACGGAAAGAAAGTAATAACCGTATCCAAAACCTTTGCATCAAGCCAGCTTTGCTCTGCTTGTAGTTACCAGAATAAAGCCGTTAAGAATCTGTCCGTAAGGACATGGACTTGTCCATCCTGCAATGCTGTGCATGACAGGGATATTAACGCAAGCATAAACTTACGAAACGAAGCCATAAGGCTTCTAACCGCAGGTACTGCGGGGCTA
>SAAM01000089.1 GCA_009929415.1 Clostridia bacterium
ATCGTCGTCACCATCGCTATCATCTTCATATAATGTAGGAGTTCGATCATAATACCCTGGAACGCCTTCATATAGAGCTTTCATCGTATAGTTTTTAATATACCAACGCATACAATTTTCTGCTGCATCATCCTGTGTTTCATCTGTCAAATTCAAAGCGATACAGAACTTTTCATAAATGTCTGCATCCACTGTAAAAGTCACGTTCTTTTTCATCACTACACCTCCAGTGAAATCATAAACTGTATCATTATAATTATATTCATTTCTTAGTAATTTGTCAATACTCACAGACTAATTTGTATTTACTAAACAGCAAAAACACCCTGCATTTCTGCAAGGTGTCCATGTATATCTCTATTCGGTTTTATGCCTGTACTTCCGAGCCGTCCTTGAATGTGACGGTCATATTTTTCTCCTTATCCACTGTGATGTACTCGACCATGCTGCCCCACATCCCGGCATCGAATTCCGTGATAGGCTCTCCATGCTTTTTGAGGGTTTCAATGAAAATGCCCAGCTTTTCATAATGCGCCTGCTTTTCTTCGATGGCTTCCACGATGGAATCGTACCTTGATTTGACCTTTTCGTATCGCTCCACCAAACCGTCATAGCGTTTCTGATAATCCTCTTGGTTCTGTGCGGTTCTCGCATTCTCCGCCACACAGCTTTGGGTCAGTTCCACCACAATTTCCATCTCACTGCGAAGTTTATCCTGTTCTTCCTCCAAGTCGGCAGTACCACAGACCGTCTGCCGTATCAGCTGAATGTTTGCTATGATTTCATCCCGCTCGGTAATGACCGTGTTCATCGCCTTGATAAACGCAGCGATGATTTCTTCTTCCGTGACATGAGGGGTTTCGCATTTCCTGTTCCCATCGAATTTATGGTTGCAGCGATAAATGACCCTGCGGTACTTGTCATTGGAGTGCCAGACCTTGGAACCGTACCAGCTTCCGCACTCGGCACATTTTATCTTGTTGGAGAAGATGCTGACTCCGCTGTACCTTGCTTCGCTTTTCTTGGAGCGTTTGGCGAGTTCCACCTGCACCAAATCATAAACGCTCTGCTCGATGATGGCTTCGTGGTTGCCCTCCACATAATACTGGGGAACTTCGCCCTCATTCTTTTTGGTCTTTTTCTGCAGGTAATCCACCGTGAATTCTTTTTGAAGCAGGGCATCGCCTTTGTACTTCTCATTGGAAAGCATCCTACGGACTGTTGCTCCGTTCCACTTATCCTTGCCGCCGGGAGACTTGATTCCCATCTCGGTCAGTTCCACCGCAATGCTGTGGGGTGTCATGCCCTCAAGAAATCGCCTGAATATCAGCTTTACGATTTTTGCCTGTTCTTGGTTGACCACGATGTTCCCATCAGGTCCCTTCTCAAGACCAAGCACACGGGAGTAGGCAAAGCTGACCTTTCCGTCAGCAAATCGCTTTCTGTGTCCCCATGTTACATTCTCGGAAATGGAGCGGCTTTCTTCCTGTGCCAGCGAACTCATAATGGTAAGGAGCAGTTCGCCCTTGCTGTCAAAAGTCCAAATGTTCTCCTTTTCAAAATAGCACTCCACGTTGTGTTCCTTCAGCTTTCGGATGGTGGTAAGGAAATCTACCGTGTTTCGTGCAAATCGGCTGACCGACTTTGTGATGATTAGGTCGATTTTGCCAGCCAAAGCATCTGCCACCATGCGGTTAAAGCCGTCTCGCTTTTTAGTGTTGGTTGCAGAAATAGCCGTTACTTTTCTTTGCGCCAATTTTCGCCACGCTCCTTTCTCATCTGCTTCATGCGTTCACTCATCTCGGCTTTTCGCTCCGGGGTCCATTTTGCTTTCATAAGGCTTCGCATATGCGCTTTCTGTTCCTCTGTCCTCGGCAGCCGCTTTGGAGCGGGCGGCGCATAAACAGCCGCCGTTACCGTGCCGTCATTTTTGTGAATCTCCAAGTCCTTATCCGTCAGCACTGAAATGTAGTCCACGGTCTTTCGGAATAAGGCTCCGTCAAACTCTGCCATCCCAAGCACCTCTGCACAGGCTTTTTTCAGATTCTCATGGTTGATGCTCCCGCCAATCTCGCAGTGACCACCTTTTTTCTTGCTTGAACCGCAAGACCAGAACTCAAGACAGCCGCCACGGTCGGTACGCTTGTTGTGCATATAGCTGACACCGCAGTGAGGGCATTTGATTTTACCCGTAAAACAGCAGGTGTTCAGGCTCTTATTCGCCAAAGCACCCAGTTCCTTTCGCCTTGCAATCTCATCCTGCACATACTGGAATGTTTCCATATCAATAATTGGCTCGTGGGTATTCTCCACGAAATACTGCGGCATTTCGCCACGGTTCTTTTTGCGGTGCTTTGTGATAGGGTCCTCGATGAACTCCTTCTGCAGGAGAAGATTGCCCGTGTAGGTAATGTTGGTAAGCACCACCTTGATGTTGGAATCCACCCATCGGCACCCGTTTGCCGTGGTAATACCCTCGGCAGCAAACTCCTTTTCCGTTTCCAGTCTTGACTTACCGTCAAGGAAATTCTGAAAGATGCGTTTTACAATCTCTGCTTCCTCCGGCTCTATCACAAGCTGGTCTTCTTCCCATCGGTATCCAAAGATTCTGAACTTGCCGTTTGGGATGCCCTGTTCAAAGCGGTTCTTGGTTGCCCAGCGAATGTTCTCGCTGATGGAGCGGCTTTCCTCCTGCGCAAAGGATGCCAGAATGGAAAGCATCAGCTCACCATCTCCGCTCATGGAATTAATGTTTTCCTTTTCAAACCGCACCTCGATGCCCAATGACTTGAGATGCCTTACTGTTTCCAAAAGGTCTACCGTGTTTCTGGCAAACCTTGAAATGGATTTTGTCAGAATGATGTCTATTTTTCCTGCTTCGCAGTCACTAAGCATCTGCTTGAATTCATCTCTCTTGACCGTATTGGTGCCGGAGATGAAATCGTCAGCGTAAACACCCGCATATTCCCAGTCAGGGTTCTTCTGGATGATTTTGCTGTAGTAACTGATTTGTGCGGAAAGGGAATGCATCATTCGCTCCGACTGCATGGATACTCTGGCATAAGCGGCTACTTTTTTCAGCGGCTTTATGGCAGGAACAATCGGCTCTATTCTGCTTATTTTCGGCATATAATCACTTCCTTCCGCTACTATACATCACTCTTTTCGCCCCGGAAGTCAACGATATGCCGGCAAATAATGTACCCAAAGTTGGGTGGTATTTCTCTCTGAAAATTGTATCAATCTGCCCATACTCCTTATCCGATATAATGCCCTCGGAGTGCATCTTTCTTGCCATGAGCATGGTGGTCTGATACAGCTTTTCATTCTTAAATTCCTGCTTATCCATCAAGACCACCTCCGAACCGATGCTCAACATAGCACTCGTGGCAGCAATATTTCCTATGGCTGTTGCCGTAGACCTCAAAGGATTTACCGCAGTTCGGACACTGGTATTTGTAAATGGCTTTTCGCTTCACTATATCAAGGTGGGCATTCCACCATTTATTCCTGCAGGCATCGGAGCAGAAGCGTTTCTTCTTTCTGCCGTCACTCTGCACCATCGGTTTTCCGCAGCACTCACAGACGGACTGCTCTCCGGCAGGCACATCAGCTGTTTCCTTTGCCGTCAGATTGTTCCTGCGGCAGAAGGATTTAATCGTATTCTGCGATATGCCCGTCTGCTGTGCTATCTTCATATATCCGGCACCCTGTTTTCGGAGTGCGCAGATTTGCGCTTTCTGATTTTCTGTCACTGCTGACACCTCCCATCGTTACGAGGTCATTGCCTCTAACAGGGAAAGGACAGAAACACACCATTCAAGAACCAGCAGCCGAAAAAAGGCAAAAAAATAATGCCCGCCAAGGAATAAATCCAAGACGGGCATCTGCTTTGCTTAAAATTCAAGGTGCAATATATTGTTTTCAATTGCATGAATCACTTTAATAAACTCCCTATCACTCTTTCCTGTTGGGTCATCTAATCCCCAATCTTCACGATACTCACAGGGCAAAAATGGGCATTGCACGTTACAGCCCATTGTAATAACGACATTTACTGACGGTATATCCTCCAGTAATTTGGAGTGCTGTGTCTGTTCCATATCAATGCCGTATAGTTCTTTCATCAGCCGAACTGCATCCTGATTAATTTGCGATTTTATTTCTGTTCCTGCCGAATAAAAATCATATTTCCCCGAAGCAAACTTTTTTCCAAGAGCTTCTGCAATTTGACTGCGGCAGGAATTATGAACACAGATAAATGCCACTTTCTTTTTCTGCTCCATATTACCCACGAACCTTTTTAAGGATGTCAATAACCTCTTGTTTCTTCAGTACCTTACCAAAACTAACCACTTTACCATCTACTACAAGCGCGGGTGTACTCATGACACCGTAGGCTGCAATCTGTGTAAAATCCGTCACATGATCGATGGTTGTATCCATACCAAGTTCAGCAAGAGCATCTTTTGCTGCCGATTCCAGTGCATTGCATTTTGCACAGCCAGAACCAAGTACCTTAACACCATCTCCAGATTTGATTTCTTCTGCCTTCGCCATAGTTTCTGGAGTGCAATTCCCTCCACAGCAACAAGTTGTTTTATTTTCTTCTTCCTTTTTCTTTCCGAATAATGACATTGTAATCTCCTCCTAAATGAATAAATAATGAAATAAATTAAACAGATAGCCAACTGCAATAATTCCAACCGTGCAGATTAGAATGAACACCCCAAGCAGTTTTGGTTTTACTGCTTTTCTAAGCATGATAAGCGATGGAAGTGACAGCGTTGTAACTGCCATCATGAAACTCAGTACCGTTCCCAGCATGGCACCTTTCGCAAGCAGTGCCTCTGCAATTGGGATTGTACCAAATATATCTGCATACATCGGTATGCCAATCAGTGTAGTAAGAATAACACCAAATGGATTGTTTCCTCCCAGCACAGATTCCACCATGCTCTCTGGAATCCAGTTGTGGATAATGGCTCCTATGCCTACACCAACCAAAATATAAGGGAATACCTTCTTGAATGTGCTGATCACTTGTTCCTTTGCATATTCCAATCTGTCTTTTTGTGACAATGTGGGAGAATCAATATCCACACTGCTGGCATTGCGAATAAATTCCTCCACATAGTTTTCCATGTGCATTTTTTCTATCAATGTTCCGCCAATAACAGCTATAATTAAACCTACTACCACATAAGCAACCGCTACCTTTGCTCCGAAAATGCTCATGAGCAATACCAAACTTCCGAGGTCAACCATCGGAGACGAAATCAAAAATGAAAAAGTCACCCCCAGCGGCAGTCCGGCACTTGCAAACCCAATAAACAATGGTATTGATGAGCAAGAACAAAATGGTGTTACCGTGCCGAGAAGTGCAGCGATACAGTTTGCCCATATGCCATGAAACCTTCCCATGATTTTCTTGCTGCGTTCCGGCGGGAAATAACTTTGAATATACGAAATCATAAAAATTAACAGACATAGTAGAATCGTAATCTTTATCACGTCATACAAGAAAAACTGCACACTTCCACCAACTCGACTTGCTGCATCAAGCCCCATTGACGAAAGCATCTGGCCAATCAAGACATTCAGCCATTGCATTCCTAAGATTTGATTTTGAATAAAATCCCATATCATTTGCAACTGCACCCACCTTCCTTGCAACAGGATAGTCCACCAACGAAATCCTTAAAACTATTTAATGTGTCACAGTTAAGGGAATAGTGACTCCATTTACCTTCTTTTCTACTTTCTACAAGTCCGCAATCACAGAGAACTTTCATATGATGAGACAGTGTAGGCTGTGTAATATTAAACTGCTCAAGCAGCTTGCATCCACATTTTTCTCCATCAGATAATATCTGCACAATCTGCAGTCGATTTAAATCGCTCAAGGCCTTACAAATCAAAGCAATATCAATTGAATTCATTTTTCTCACCTCACATAGATATTTGTCTATGTGTTTTATTATACGACTCGCATAGATGATTGTCAATGTGTTTTTCAAATGTTTACAAAAAATTAAAAATGCCCGCCAAGGAATAAATCCAAGACGGGCATCAAGTCAGAACACAAGTATCACAAGAATATCTATATAATTTTTATTCTATTTTATAGAGGGGCAGGCACACCCGTGAATGCGCATACGCGCGTATAGGAATTTTCTGCACTTGTTGTGTCGCTTGTGTCCTGTGTTCGGATGATATGCTTACACCCGCTTGCAGTAATCCAGCGAAATCCACCCGGCACCGCTTTTCAGCTTGCCCCACTTGGATGCACCCTGTCCGTCAGCTTCCTCCACGATGGTGTATGTACCAACCGGGATGTACTGCGTTCTGGCATAATTCGTGCCGGGACCTTTGCGGATGTTCAAGTCAGAAATGGACACTCGCACCTTATAAGGCACCGCAGAGGTAGTTGTGTTAGATGTGTAGAGGTTTACACCATTTACATCAAACACACTATATCCCGGATGCTTGTCCACACAGGCTTTCGCATTGGCGAGTTCCTTATAGGCTCCGAGCTGACTCTTGGCATCCGCCCAAGTCTTACGCACACGATACCAAACCGTACTGTCTGCGGTCGGGGTTTGTGTGCTGCCACCAAGAGCCGCCGTTACCTTTGCGGACAGATCCCCCAGTCTGTTATAGAGCCAATCACCCGGACAGCTTTTATTGGCAAACCAGCGATGGACGGTAATCACCATCTCATCGGACTTCGGAGCATAATTTAAGGACTTGTTCTTATCGGCAAACCACAGAAGTTTCTTCTTGCCGTTACGCTTACAGATGTCTGTACAGAGTTTGATAAGGGAGTTATATACTGCACTGTTCATGGCATACGGCTCTGTCTTGTCACTGGCACATTCAATCGTGATGGCTCTCTGGTCATTGGCACTGCTGGAGGAACACCAAGAGCGGTTCTTCTCCTCCACGCACAAAGACACTCTGCCGTCTGTACCGATGCCGTAATTGCAGCTTGCATCTCGTCCTGCCGGGAAACAGGCACAGATGGTTTCTGCGGATAACTGACCCACCACACAGTGAAGTGTGATGCGGTCGATGGAATGGGTTCTCTGCCCGGAGTGATTCGGACTGAGTCCCGTGTAAACTACAAGAGAACTGTTTGTATAAGGCATAATCATTCGTCTCCTTTCTCGCTGCGGTCATGCAGCTGTTCCAATACTTCCTTCATCTTTGCCGGGATAGGCAGACCAAGGTGTCCTGCATTCTCCAGAAGGGAGATGCCCTCGTTGGAAATGTAGAAAAATGGCTCTTCACGGAAATTTGGGGGATGAATAATTTTTAGGTAAAGAATGGA
>SAAM01000592.1 GCA_009929415.1 Clostridia bacterium
CCGACATCTTCCTACCCTGCTGCGACTCGGAGAGCGGGGACTTCAGGCACCTGCCGTTCGCGGGTTCCCTGATGGACCAGCCGTACATGACGATGCAGGTCCTCAAGCTCATCCAGCTCAACTACCGGCGGCACCTGCATGAGCAGACCAGGAAACTGACACAGAAACACATCCGATGAGTCTGCCTTCGGGCAGGCCTCACCAGTGAAAACCTCATACGCTCGAGATGTTTTTCTTTGACGCGTCATACAGGTGTCTGGTATGATTTGCCAGTCCAGCGGCCTAGAAACCGGCAGGAAACGAGGAGAAAGACATGATCAACCTGAGGCCTGAGTATGCGGCCAAAGCAATCGCAATGTACCTTGCGGATTCGAATGGAATAAATAACCGGTACAAGTCATGGGATCATTGCTACCTTGCATTCGACAAAGCCCGCAAAGACTTGGATAAGGGGCTTACTACTGACTATGACTACTTGGCCCTTCATCTTTCAAATTACCTTGGCAGCTGGGGGATGTACAGGAAATCCTTTCTCCAAAACAGAGACTATAGGACCCATTTAGGAGCAGTTAAATTGCTTCTTACTGATCCTGATTGCGCCAAGCTTCAGCAATTACCGAGTGATCAATCAATTGACAAGCATTGGAAGATAATTGAGGACCTCTGGGTAACCAGGTTTGCCCAGGAATATGAAGTCGTCGGGAGAATGGGGATTCCTGGAAGAGATATTACAGATACCCTTGCAACAAAGATACTCCTTGGTACCTGCGGCTGCATCCCCGCAACAGATAGGTTCTATAAGAAAGGTGTAGGCTCGTTCGGAGGAACCCAAACCTTCGGGTTGAATTCCTACTCGGAGATTGTTAGATACTATTGGGAGAACTGGGACGAAATCAGCAAACATCTTTCAGGGATCTCATTGGTTTCCCAGGATGATCTTACAACCCTCTACCCGCCTATGAAGCTGATGGACATGTGCTTCTGGCAGATCGGAAGTTGCATCGAAGAGTATGACAACAGGTATTATGATAATAAGGAAAAGACAGGAAAACTATTCTCCGAAATCAAGAAAGACACAGATAAACATCTAGCACTCATAGAGTTTCTGAAATGAGATACAACCAGGGGCAAACAATGCTTCCAAGATAGTGTATTGGAAATACTAGCCACTTCAATCTCCTCGACAGAACAGAACCAATAATCCCAAGGCATCTCAAGCCTTGGGCTTTTTTGTGTCCCGTCATCAGGGGCCGAAGAAACAACCACACACAACTTATGAAACGAATCCACTGAGCCTGCCGCCGAGCAGGCTCTTCTTTTGTCCATACACGGGAGGAACAGAGTCATGGCGGCACAGGCGAAAGTCATCATCAAGGGCCAGAACGACAT
>SAAM01000593.1 GCA_009929415.1 Clostridia bacterium
CTCACAGAAAGAAATCAATTATTTCAAAGGTTTGGGAGATGGGAGTGCGGAGCAAGATCTTGCACAGATTTCATATTCAACAAAGTATCTTGGTCTGGTAATCAATTCTATTGATAACATAATGCATGGTATGACCTTGGGTGAATTAGGGATGCATGACATCCTGCGGACCTGGTTGAGCGGGAACTATTTGATTCAGCTACTCAACGGTCTTACTGATAGAGGATTTGATGTGTATATGACGTCCGATCATGGGAACTTGGAATCCATAGGTATCGGGGCGATCAAAGAAGGGGTTCTTGCTGAGACGAAAGGTCAACGGGTAAGAACGTATTCATCAAAAGCGTTGCGTGATTCGACGGCAGAGCAATTTCAGGATAAATGCATCGTTTGGGATTCTACCACGTTGCCGGAAGGCTATAAGGTAGTATTAGCAGAAGGCTGTGGAGCTTTTACGAATCAAGGAGTAAGAGTAATTGCTCATGGTGGAGCGTCGTTGGATGAAGTGATTGTGCCCTTCGTTCACGTTATAAGGAGACAACATGAGCAAGAGACATGAAAAGATTGCCTTTAAGCAAATAGTTCGGTTGGAATGGATGGATAGGACTCTCTCTTTGGTCTTGGCTGGCTATTCTGAATTAGAGATTCGGGAGCAACTTGATCAATATCTCTCAACCCAACGGCAGAGTGGTGGAGTAGGAAAACCACGAAACAAAGCAACATATGGAATGTCCATAGGGTTATTGTCTTGTTGGTTTAGAAAAGAACCTGAACTAGTGGATTTTCGAAAGGCTCTACTTGAACATGCGAATCGTGTAGAACAAAAGGATTGGTTGCCTCTCCATTGGGCAATGCTTGCATCCAGTTATCCATATTTTGCATGGGTGAATGAGCATGTAGGGCGGCTCTTCTCCTTGCAGGACTCAATTACAAGTGGTCAAGTGTATGAGAGGATGAAACAAACGTTTGGCGACAAAGAAATGGTTGCTAGGAATACCAGGTATGTAGTCAGGACTTTAGTTTCCTGGGGTTTGCTGGAAGAAGAAAATGGTAAGAAAGGTCAATACCGTATGCCGTCACCCTACCAGATACAGGATTCTCAAGTAACTGAGCTTCTTCTGGAAGGTCTTCTCTTGTCTATACCTGACGAGAGATGTGAATTGACTACTCTCCTTCGGCATCGTGCATTATATGGTTTCTCCATAGGGTATGTCTCTCCTCAAGAGATTGTTAGGCTGAGCAATGCTAGGATTTCTTTGAGTCAGGTGGGATTAACCACAGGCATACTAGGAATAAAAAAAGAAAATGGGTAGCAAAAACTTGCATATGGGGAATAGAAACTTTTTTGTATGACACCAAAGATGCGGAAGTAAGGAGTCTTGGAT
>SAAM01000594.1 GCA_009929415.1 Clostridia bacterium
AAGATGCCGGAAGCTACACCTACAGAAAGGGGAACTGATATGATAAAGGCCGTCATAGACCGTTTTGAAGGAGAATATGCCGTTGCTGAGATTTCATGCCCAGAAGAATTATTCTTCATAGACATACTCTCTTCAAATTTTAAAGATATGCCCTCGGAGGGAGATACCATAATAATAGAATCTGTAAATGGCGTCCCGGTTTCTGATGAAAACGGACTCGTTTCCTTTGAGGCCAGAGATATGCTGATTATGCTTGAAAATCCTGCAGCATCTGTTATTTTAATAAGCAGGGAAGATACGGATAAAAGAAGAAAAAGTATAGAAGCGCTTGCCGCTGATCTATTTGAAGATTAAATATAACTTTATCACGGGAGATTTTATGAAGAATATAATAAAAAACGGAAGACTTGTAGAAGAAGCAAAAAAGTCAAGATATCTGCCAAACGTGCTTCTGGCTATAGTTATTGTACATGCATTCATTTTTCTGGGAGAATATCTCCTGTACATAGGAGAATACGTGATCATGCCCCTTACCGGATACGAAAACTATTCTCTGCTTGGTACCATAGACCTCATATCTTCAAACATTGGAATAGCAGCTCTTGTTTTCATATGGGTCTGGTTTGTTGAAAAACGCAGGGTCAGTTCGATAGGGCTTTACAGAAACAAGTGGTTTAAGAATTATATGAAAGGCGTGATCTTCGGATTCCTCCAGTTTTCAACGCTTACTGCCATATTGCTTATTACGGGAAATGCCCGCATAAATCCTGAGCCTGACATGATCGTCGGCCTTGCCGCGATTTCATCAGTACTGATAATAATGCCGGGCTGGATAGTACAGGGAGCCACCGAAGAAATCCTTGTGCGTGGCTGGCTTTTGAATACCGTTAGCGCAAAGTACAACGCTGCAGTCGGAATACTTGTATCATCCAGCTTCTTCAGCCTCATGCATATTTTCAATGATGGCGTTTCTGTCCTGGCAATGACTAATCTTATTCTTGACGGAATGCTTTTTTCGCTCTACGTATTCAGGACAGGAAACATCTGGGGAGCATGCGGAGCTCATTTTGCCTGGAACTGGGTCCAGGGGAATATATTCGGGCTCGGCGTGAGTGGCTCATATTACGGCGATGGAACCCTTATCCAGTTATCACTCAGTGGAAACGAGCTCCTTACCGGCGGTTACTACGGACCGGAGGGCGGCATCGTATTTACTTTTGTGACTGTTTTATTTATCCTTATAGTGCTTAAATATCCTTTAAAAAAAGACCTGCCTGAAGATTAGATTTCGCCAGCCAGCTTTCTTATCACGAAGGATGCCATGAACAGCCCTCCTACCGAGGGCACGAAGGCGCAGCTTGCCGCGACTTCTCTCTTGCCTGCC
>SAAM01000595.1 GCA_009929415.1 Clostridia bacterium
AGCGGAGGTGATTTTGCCTCTCTGCCTGCATTCGAAAGAGCGTCTGAGTCTGCCAGATACGGAGATTTCAAGCGCTATTCTTACACACTTATATCAAATACAACAGGAACATTTCCAAACGGTTCTGGTTGGGAAGTTACTGAGTGTGAGGAAGAATCCCCTGAAGATACATACTGCGACAAAGGAGAGTACTCTTTCAGCGCAGGAACGTCTTTGGAATTTAGAAAATGCGGTGCTACCAGTTCGTACAGGTGCAGAGGCTCCGGAAGCGAATACACAGCTGGAGACGCCAGCGGAGCAGCACTCTCAGTTCCTGAAGTGTCCAAAGAAACAGAGTCTGGGAGTGTCGCCGACCCAGACTTGGGTATTATAAATTACACAGTAACAGAAACCATTTGCAGTAGCCCAGGAGATTGGACTGATATTGCAGTGGCAACAACATAGCGGCATGGCATTAAGGGGGTATTTGTGTTAGTAGACTACGGGAACTATGAGTTTGAACTGAAGAAACCAAGTCCATTTAGATCAGCAATATTTGCTCCTCTCTTTATGAGATACAATGACGAAGTAAGAGGAGTCAGGTATGACATAATTGAATATCTAAGAAAGATGCTCGAGATAACGAATAAGACAAAAGAACAAGAAGAGCAGTTTTCTAAAAAGCTCGAGGAATACAATAGAGAAAAAGAAAGAGCTTTGGCTATTTTCTTTAGCAGGATAGACAAGTACATCCAAGAACTTCTTATGAAGTTTATATGTACGGATGTACTTGCTTATTGGAACTTGGATATGCCTATCAATGAAGAAAGCTTATCTAAACTGCCGCCATCAGTTTTCTTACACCTATTTGAACAAGTTGGAGTTTTTGTTCTGAGTGGTGATGCAGAAGCAATAAATTTTTTGCCAAAGAGGTCGCTCGGATCTCAAAAAGACCAAACTCAAACTACCTGATACGTAGATTAAATACTTTATTTGATGGAGTTATCAGGATGGGCGACCTCTCTTTCGAGGAGATGTGCACTCTGTTAGAGTGCAAAACCTTTCTGGAGAGAGAGTTGAATAAA
Source organism: Clostridia bacterium (assembly GCA_009929415.1). GTDB lineage: Bacteria > Bacillota > Clostridia > Peptostreptococcales > Filifactoraceae > Proteocatella. The sequence continues at coordinate 1,065 of SAAM01000595.1, forward strand.
AATGCCTAATATAACTTACGAAGTAAGTCTCGGCGGAGATGCCTTTGAGAAGATAGACTCTCTTGTAAAGAAGTTTGACGAGCTCTCGAAGCTAAGCGTCAACTTGAATATAACCAGCATAGAATCAGCTATTTCAAAAATAGAGGAGTCCTTGTCTAAACTCCCAAAGGATATAGCTGTAAACTTCAGTTCTAACGCAGGAGATGTCTTGTCTCAAGTACAAGGCATCGTTTCTGCTTTAGAAGGCATACCAAAAGACGTGTCTATAACATTTACTTCTAACATAGATGAACTTTCTTCTAAAATAAACAATTTAGTA
>SAAM01000596.1 GCA_009929415.1 Clostridia bacterium
CGTCCCGATCTTCTGACCCTCTTTTATCGGAAGCTCCAGCTCATCAAAGACTGCCTCCGTTGAGTACTCTCCTTCTTCAAAGTTGCCGTATATTACAAGATCTTTATCGAGAACTCCCCTTACTTTTCGAAAACTCCCCTCGACCCTTGCGCTGCCTGCCTCCTGACTTTTTTCCATGAGGGTAAGATAGCTGAAATCTCCAAATCCGTAGTCCATCATCTTTGCAGTATCCCTGAAATTGCCGTCCTTCTCCTGCGCTCCCAGGGTAACGCTCAGCAGCCTTGTTCCGTCCACCTGCGCCGTTCCTACAAAGCAGTATCCTGACTCCGGTCCCATCCATCCTGTCTTAATTCCATCAATTCCTTCATATTCTCCGAGGAGCCTGTTGGTACTCTCAAGCTTTATCCTCCTGACCGGCATTTCAGGGCCTTTGTATATTATTATGTCCTTTTCTTTGATGGATGAATATCTTAGTATATCGCCTTCTTCTATAAGCTCAAGCGCTATCTGCGCTATATCCAGAGCAGTTGAATAGTGCCTGCTGCTCAGCGTCAGACCGTTACATGAAACGAAGTTCGTGTCTTTGAGTCCCATTTCATCTGCTTTTATGTTCATCAGTTTTACAAATTCGGCCTCGCTCCCTGCGAGATATTCCGCAAGGGCTACGCTCGCGTTGTTTGCCGAATTGATAACTATCGCACTTATCAGAGAATCCAGCGTCAGCATCTCTCCTTTAAAGACCTTTATTCTGGCTCCCTTTATTTTCGCCGCATTTTCAGATATGCTTACAAAGGTGTCCATCGGGATATTTTTTTCATTTATAATGTCAAAGGCTGTCGCCACTGTCATTATTTTGGTAACAGAAGCCGGCAGCCTTCTTTTATCTTCATTTTCTCTGTATATTATCTGATTGTGCATTGTTTCCATCAGCAAGGTGCTACTGCCCTCCAGATTTAGATCCGGCTGGGCAAAGGCATCAAAAGTGAAGCCGTTTACAATTATCATCAGTGCCGCAAATACGGCAGTATATTTTTTCATAACAAAATACCTGTTCCTTCTGTTTTCATTCTGTAAATATCCAAATTCGTCTGATTGCATTTTACCTCTTTAAATCATATTACTATCTGAAGCTTCAATTGTCAAAAAAAATATCATATTGTATAAACATATTGCTTTTTCAAATTGTTCATCTCAGTATGATTTTATTTTGTATTATTTAAGACTATAGTTCCTTTCCTGTCATATTATTAATCCTGAATTATTCATATCTTTTTTATATAAGTGCGGAGCACCGCACAGTATAACAATTATAGCCATTTAGTCTTGTCACTTCATAAGTGATAAAATTTATTTTATATTTTAATCAAAAGCATAGAAAAA
>SAAM01000597.1 GCA_009929415.1 Clostridia bacterium
GCTCTTAATAGAGTACAATAAAGTGCGCCTTGAAAGGAGTTGGGTTTGATGATCAAAAATGACAGTTACTGGTGGTATATAACTTTATCAGCAGAAGACGGACAAGAGGAAGTGCTTTTTTCTATAGCTGACATTTCAGGGAGCATTGGAACTGAGCTTCAGGAACTTCCCTCAGGGGGCATCAGGTTAAGGGCATACTACAGATGCAGCGAAGACCTGCACTTTTGGAAAGCAAACATCCTTGATGCAATGAAAGAATGGGACAATGTCAAAATAGAAGATTTCGGAAAAATAGAAAACCAGCCATGGAATGTTGCTGCTGAAGAGGCCTTTCCTCCTTTACCCGTGGGAAGATCAATGGTGGTGCTTGCTCCCTGGCATAAGGGGACTGAACCGGAAGGACTCATCCCTCTTTACATAAATCCGGGAAGCGCTTTTGGAACGGGTTATCACGAGAGCACCCAGATAGTACTTGAGCTTATGGAAGATTTTGTAAAACCGGGGATGACTACGGCAGATATCGGTACCGGATCCGGGATACTGACGATATGCGCAATAAAATTAGGTGCTGATAAATCTTTTGCGCGGGACATCGACCCGGCTGTTATTGAGGAAGTCAATAAGAATTTTGAACTGAACGGTCTGGATCCTGCAAAGATCGATCTTGCGACCGGAGACCTTCTCAATGGTTTCAGGCATAGGGTCGACCTGCTGACAGCAAATATCCTTCTTGAACCTCTCACAACGATGGTCGACCGGGTGCCAAAAGTTATCGGAAGAGAGGGCATGGCTATTTTTTCTGGGATGCTTCTTACAGAGAGAGATATCTTTGTTGAGGCTTTGAAAAATGCAAAAATGATCATAGTCAAGGAACATTCGAAAGGAGATTGGTGGGGTGTCGCTGCCAAGGCTGCGTCTTGAAAAATGCATTTGTAAGGAAGGACGATGGCTTATAGATCAGGAACAGGCGCATCACCTGATAAGGGTAAGACGCTGCTGCAACGGATCTTTGGCTGAAGGACTGCTCTCAGGCGAGAAAATCTGTCTTCGTATCTCATGTGAGGGAGAACTTGTCTTTGCAGAGGAATTATCAAGAGAGGCAGAGACAGCCCAATCGATAGAACTTCATCTGATGCTTGCTCTGCTCAAAAGCGACCAGTTCGACCAGGCGCTCAGATTTGCAGCAGAGACAGGCGTGCATACGATACACCTGCTTGCATGTGAACGAAGTGTTCCCAAATATTCAGGCGCTAAACTAAAAGAAAAAGTGTCACGTTGGCAGAAGATCCTTGATGAGGCTACCAGACAGGCAGGTTCAGCCTCTTCCCCTGTTTTGCTGGAGCCGGTCTCACTGATGGAGCTTGACCCTGACCTGCTGC
>SAAM01000090.1 GCA_009929415.1 Clostridia bacterium
AGCAGCACTCCATCGGTATACGCCAAGGCATGGGTTATTGCATAGTCAACTTCATAATGAACCATTTGCTATTACTCCATATCAAGAGAATTGGGTTTGTACTGAGAGGTAACAGTGAATACAGGACTCTTGTCGAATACCTCATAGTTTCGCCCTCATACCACGGTTAAATGTCAAAGCGTGGAGGTACGTACTACAAACCCTTCACTGCTCAACAGGCACTGCATCTTGGTCCAATCACAGATTGTCCTGCCCCGCTCTTGCAGTATCCGCAAGCAAGTTCATGATTGTCAATACAAAGGTAGTTCTAAGAAGACTTGTAACCATGCCGGTATAAAGTCGGCCATATCAAACTGCAAAGGGCATATTCAGGACGATCATCGTCAAACAATCATGAATGTGTTGAGGTTTCTCCGCTGAGCCAGGCTATGCTTATCAGCGGTTTTAGTGTATACATAGCCGCAGAAAAAAAGCGGCCCCGGGCCCGTAGGCAACCAGAGCTCGATCACTTGGCCTAATCGTATGGGAACCCATCTGAAAAGTCAACGCATATGCATCCGGATGCATAGCTGATAAGTATGACCTTTTTAAATTACCTGACAAGTTTGCCAACAATTATACCAATTCAGTGTTTATCCCGATTTGATAATATTTCATGCTGCTTTACAGAATATATATTTAGAAATATAAGAAAATTTTGATGTGATACTAAGCTTGCTCATAATTCATGGGTCAAAGATTCTCCTACTGAATGCCTTATGATATAAACACAAGAGCTCAGTAGCATATCAGCGAATTGCTGATAATCTTCGTCTAAGAAGAAAGAAGCCGTCGCAATCTGTACTCTTTGCGACGGCTTGTAGGAATCTATTGGATGAGTTTCATGCCAACCAATACAGTATGTAACTGGTTTTTTTCCACTTCATTCAATGGGCCACAGGGGGCAGTGGTAACACCTGCAGGAATCCCAATCATTTGCAGAGCTTCTTTGATAACAGCAGGGAAGGTCCCAAGGGAGAATGCAATTCTCAGAGGAGCCAATGCATACTGAGCTTCAAGAGCACCAGCAAGGTCTCCATTCTGGTATTTCTCGTAAATCTCAACCACCAATGCAGGAGCCACATTCGCTGTAGCAGCGATTGCTCCTGTAGCACCATACACCAAGCCCGAAAGTATTTGGGTATCCCTGCCCTGCAATACATGAAAATGGGGCAAATGCCGGGTTCTGCGAATATATTCACCCGTAAGCGTGAAATCCCCTGAGCTGTCTTTGATACCAATGATGTTATTACAATCAGTTGCCAATCTTACGCAAGTATCAACAGGAATGCCTACGCCGGTTCGGGGTGCATTATTATAAAGAACAATTGGAAGACCAGTATTCAATGCAATGGTTTTATAATGATCATATAATTCATTTGCTGAAGGAGAAATGAACATAGGGGTGAGTATGGAAACAGCATCGACACCACAAGATTCAGCCATTTTTGTCAGTTGAATGCTTTCCTTGGTTGTTATTGCATTAGTTCCTGCATACACAGGAACTTTCCCATTGACTTCTTCCATCGTTGTTTCAATAAGTTTTTGTTTCTCTTCAAGGGAGAGAGCATAAAACTCCCCAGTTGATCCGCTTACAAAAATTCCATGAACACCATTGTCGAGTTGGTATCGGATAAGCTTCTTCAATCCAATCAAATCGACTTCCTCTGAATTTTTCAAAGGAGTTACCAACGCGGGGATGATTCCCCGCGGTATAAAGTTACCTTTCATGAGACTACCTCTCTACAAAATCAGTATCCGGAGCTAGAACGTTTGGAAATGACGATACGTCTCTTCCTTTATTACATCCATATTGGGAACCATTCCCAATCCTGGCAAATCAGACAAAATCAAATAGCCATCCTCTACTTTGAAGCTTTCTTCAAAGAACCGGTCTTTCAGGTCCAAGTTTTCTATGCTGAACTCTTGAATAAAAAAGTTGGGACAGGTCGCATCAACCATAGCTGAGGCAATGGTGCCTACAGGACCGCCGGAATTATGAGGAGCAAATTTCAGAAAATAAGTCTCAGCCATTGCAGCCATCTTCTTGGTCTCGAATATCCCGCCACAATGAGTCAAATCCGGTTGAATGATTGAAAGATATCCATCCTCATAAATTTGACGATGCGCAAATCGGGTGAAATACCGTTCTCCTGCAGCAATCGGCAGCAACGAAAGTTTGGATAACTTTAGATATCCTTGGCGGTCATCAGGATGCATGGGCTCTTCCAAGAACATAGGATGATAAGGCTCAGCACCTTTGGCATATTGTAGGGAACCATCAAAGGTTAGGCTGCCATGTAGCTCAATACCCAGTTCAATGGATGGGCCAACCGCCTCCCGAACAGCCTTAAGACAATCCAAGCCTTTTTGGACTGTTACTCGCTCCGAATCCTCAGATTTAGCAACTTTCAAAGGATCCCATTTAAGAGCCTTGAAACCTAAGGCTACCGTATCCTTGGCAGCCAGAGCGAATTCATCAATGGTTTTGGCTTTCATAAACCACGTGTTAGCATACAGAAAAATCTTATCCTGAAGCTTCCCTCCAAGAAAATTATATACAGGGAGACCAGCTTTCTTGCCCATAATATCCCACATAGCCATTTCGATACCGCTTATTGCCGTATTGAAAACTGCACCATTCCGCCATGCGTCCTTAAGAAATGCTTTTTGGAAGAATTGTTCGATATTAAACGGGGACGTTCCCAGTAACATCGGCTTAAGGTGATGTTCAATCGCCTCAGTTACTGCCATCTCCTTATTTCGGATTGTAGCCTCACCAACCCCGGAGATACCCTCATCTGTCTCAATAATTACAAAAATCAGGTTTCTCCAGACTGAGAAATGTTTATATGTTTTGATATCAGTAATGATCATCATGCCCTCCTTGAGCAAGGTATCCAACAATTACTTATTTATTTTGGGGAACAACTCCATTGGCCGTACTACGAATATGTGCGATAAGTGCAGCTTCCGCCTCTTCTGGATTTCTCCGTTTGATGCAGTTCAAAATCTGACGATGTTCAATTCGACCCTTCTCCCATTCTTCCACGGTACTAAGAGCCCTACTTCGAATGGTGTAATCGAAAGACATCAATCGCTCAATAAGAACGTACAAATATGAGTTTCGGGCCGCTTGTCTCATTCTTCTGTGAAATTTTGCATTTTGTATGACCAATGCTTCATAGTCCTTGTTTGCTATAGCAACTTCACTACCATCAAGAATCTCGTCCATTATCCGGATATCCTCATCAGTCGCATTCTTGGCGGCTAAGTAGGCTGCGGCACCTTCAAGGGCTGATCGGAGTATCGCGGTGTCAGAAAGACTTTGATAGGCAAGATCTGATATTAGTGTTCCCGAGCGAGGCTTTGTTTCAAGCAACCCTTCAGATTGCAATATCTTGAAAGCCTGCTTGACTGGGGTTGCACTCACTTCAAGTTTTTCAGATATCATTGAAACCGAAATTTTTTGCCCCATACTCAGTTCACCCGACATAATGCTTTTACGTATAGAGTCAGCAACCTGGTCTGATATCGGCAAAGGGGTTTCTATACGCTCCATAGGTCTCTCCTCCTTATTGCTTGACGCTGCCTGCTGTCAGCCCCGCAAAGAAAAATTTCTGAAAGAACAAGAAAATAAGGATGAGGGGAATCGAGCCTAACAGACTCGCTGCCATCATCTCATTCCAATTGATCTTTGTGTCCTCAATCATTTGTCCTATGCCTATCGGAACTGTCTTCATCATATCAGATGTCGTAAGAACTAAAGCAAATTGAAATTCATTCCAGCTGTTGACGAAGGCATAAATACCAGTTGATGCAAGCCCCGGAAGGCTCAAGGGAAGGACTATCATCCAGAAAGTCTTAAATCGCCCCAAGCCGTCTATGCTTGCAGCATCATCCAGATCTTTGGGAATTGTCTCGAAATAGCTATGCATCAACCAAGTGCAGAGCGGAACCTGAAAGGAAATATAAACGAGCACCAACCCCAAATGAGTGTTGATAAGTTGATACGTCTTAAGAATCCTGAAATACGGGATCAACATGATCACTGAAGGGAACATCTGAGTCATCAGGACAAAAGCTAAAAAACCAGCACGGCCCTTGAAATTGAAGCGAGAAACACCAAACCCTGCAAAAGTTGCAACGCATAGGGTGAGCAAAGTGGAGGAAATTACAATTAGGACACTATTCTTGAAATACAAGCCAAACGAATAATCCTTTATGACAGTACGATAGGCATCCAAAGAAGGATGCGAGGGAAACCATGACGGGGGAATTTCGAACGTTTCTGGAACACTCTTCAGAGACGTAATGACCATCCAGATTACCGGGACCAATACAAAAATACACCCTATTATAAGCACTATGAATGAACCAATCGGGAATGCATCGCGTTTTCTCATATCAATACCCTTTGGATTTTTTGAATTTTCTTTGTAATAGGCTCATCACTATCACGATAATGAATACATACACTGCTCTCGTCGATGACTCACCAAAACGCATATACTGGAAGCCTGTCTTGTAAATATCAATACTAACCACATTGGTTGCATCTACAGGTCCGCCGTATGTAAGATTCCAAATCAATGTGAAGTGCTTGAAGCTCCACATCGTTTCCAACATTACCGTCGTGGACAATACTGGAGCAATACCAGGCAATGTCACGTGCAAGAACTTTCCGACTTTATCACAACCGTCAATTTCTGCTGCCTCATACAAATCTTGGGATACAGTCTGTAAAGCAGCCATGAGCATAACCACCATAAAGGGAAATCCTTTCCAAATACTGACTAGAATGACAGCTCCCATTGCAGTAGACGAATTGCTGAGCCATTCAACCGGGCTATCAATCAGATTCAATCCAAGCAAAGTGTGATTGATCAACCCATAATTTGCGTTATACAACCACTTCCAAAGCAAGCCAATGACTACATCAGGGAAAAACCATGGAAGAACAATAATTGACCTAAAAAAGGCTTTATACGGCAAACGCTTGTTCACAAGTATCGTTGCAAAGATCAAACCAAGAACAGTACGCCCTGTAACGGTTCCAAAGGTGAACACAAGTGTTCGAAGAATTGATTTACCGAAATCCTCATCCGTGAGTAATCTGCCATAATATTTTAAGCCAATGAATTTCCATTTGTTGACTAGATTCGTGTCGAAGAAACTGATTCCGATTCCATATACCATGGGGTACACAATCATGGCAACCAGAACAAACAATGCTGGGAATATAAAGACATAGCCCAAGGATGTCTGGCGAAGCCCATCAGTAATTTTTTTCATTGTTCCTCATCCTTCAGCCAAAGGTAGTAAGAATAACAATTCTATACTGGGCAGCTCTCCAGAGGAAGAGCTACCCAGATAACGAATTACTTGTTGTTGTCGATAATCTTCTGAATTTCACGTCCAGCTGCTTGAACTTCTTTGGTCACATCCAAAGAAGGATCAAGCATCAACTTCTGATAGGTCTTACCAAGAACGCTCTTTACTTCAGCATAGAACGGAGCATTGGGTGCCTGCTCCATGGACTGGAAGCCAGCAATAAAACCTTCGAACAACGAAGAATTCAAGTAATCGGATTCCGCAATAGCGTCATTGCTGCATGGGAGACGACCTGTTGTTTCAACCCACTTGATTGCGTTTTCTTTGCTGCTGACGAACTTCATAAACTTGACTGCAGCTTCCTTGTTCTTACTTTCAGGATTGAGGGACCAACCGAGAATGGAAGCAGGGGTGTAAGAAGTAATGGCAGAAGGAACGATGACGCTACCAACTTTACCCTCTAGTCCAGGATTTGCAGCAAAGAATTTTCCTACAGAGTTAGATCCTGAAATCATCATACCAATCTGCTCTGCAGCAAAAAGATTTACATTCTCATTGAAACTATTCTCAAGCGATCCAGGAGGAACAACTCCTGCAGTCTTCAAGCCTGTGAAATACTTGAATCCTTCGATGCTTGCAGCTGATCCAATGTCAGTTTTCCATTTTCCATTTTCCATATACAACTCTTTTGCACCAAAAGCGCGAAGTATCATAACAAACCGAGTCTGTCCAGAATCATCATTGGTTCCAATCAAGCCGAAACCCCAGCGTTTATCACCTTCAGAGGTAAGTTGTTTTGCGACGGAAAGCATTTCTGCCATGGTCTTGGGTGCTGCAATACCCTTTTCTGCCAACCAATCAGTACGGTAAACGAGAGCATTGGGACCGGAATACCATGGGTAGAGAACAAGCTTTCCATCAATAGTGCTACCTGTTCTTACTGAGCTGGTAATATTATTAAGTTCTGCAGCAGACATAAATGGAGTGAGATCTTCACAAATACCCATATCATATAATTTTCCAATGATATTCTCAGTATTTACGAAAACATCAGGAAGAGACCCTGCAGCTGCAAGAGTAGTGATCTTTGTCAAAGCTTGATTCATCGGAACACCGGAAACCTCAAGTTTAATGTTTGGATTCTGGCGCATGAACTCAGCAAAGAACTCCTCGGCGAGTGGTCCTTCAGGTTTTTGTGTGATAGCCGTAGTAAGGATGGTCAGTGTTATGGGACCTGCTTCTGCGGCTTCTGTTTTGGCTGTCTCAGTCGTTCCTGCCCCGAACACAAGGGAAGCAGAGAGGAAAACGAGTAGAACCAGACTTGGAAACTTCTTCATTCTGTACTCCTTTCTATTTGGTATCTGGGATCCCAGATACCAATAATTTAACCCAGTTTAGGACAGCCTTTAGTATATGTCAATCGAAATTTTAAATATATCGCATTGAAAGCCAAAGGATACGAACTCCACAAGGGGAAAACCAAATTGAAAAGTTTGTCTCATATCAGAATTGCGAGCTAACCGGCTGAATAAAAATCCAACTGATACAAGCAATACTCAATAACAGAGAAAGTTTGAATCAGGTAAACAAAATGCTTGAGATGCTCAAGTTATACCTAACAGACATGTTTCAACCTATCGCCCCTTTATCCCCACTACCGCATCGATTCCTCGTTCAGGTAATATTCAAGGTCCAGGTAAATTTCCTCCAGCTTTGTACGAGCCCAAAGATTCTTGCGCAGAAACTTCAAGCTGGATTTGATGCTGGGGTCGTTATAGAAACATTGCAGCTGCAGCATGTCGAACAGCCCGTCCCAGCCGTAGTAATCGACCAGGCGGGTAAGCAGTTTCTCCAGCGTTATGCCATGGAGTGGGTTGTTTGCTTGTGTAGTTGAAGTGGTC
>SAAM01000598.1 GCA_009929415.1 Clostridia bacterium
GTACAGAGAGGGGGCAATATCTACCCATCCACATGTAACACCAGGTGATAAACCTATAGTGGTTCTTATTAATGAGAGAAGCCTCAGCGATGCAGAGGTTACTTCAAATGGTATTAAAGAGTTATCAATTGCTAAGCTTGTTGGAACAGAAACTTACAGGTGGATAATATTTACTTCAGGAGTAAGGCTTGTAGATGGATCTTCTGTAAGATTACCTGCCTGGGGTTGTTATACCCTGGACGGTAAAAGCATGGAGGCTACGGGAGTGAAGCCGGATATAAGTATAAGGAATACTTTCAGAGACAGATTGGAGTCAAAAGATCCTCAACTTGAAAGGGCAATAAAAGAATTATTACCTTTGTAGGCTTGAATTGTACAAAAAATGAAAGAGAGAATTGATAAGCTTCTGGCCGAGGTGGAACAACTGGCGGCTAAGAGAGAGCAGGAGATAGAAGAGATAAGAATCAGGCTTCTTGGAAAGAAGGGTTCAATTACACAACTTTTTGAGGAGTTCAGAAATGTTCTTCCTGAACAAAAAAAGGAGCTGGGGCAGGTGTTGAACACTTTAAAGGTTGCTGCCTCCAATAAAATTGATCAGCTGAGACAAATGCTGGATGAAAGCTTGGAGAGCGAGGGGGCAGACTTTGATTTGACTAAACCGGGAGATGCTTTGGATCTTGGATCAAGACATCCTATATCCATTACCAGAAGGGAGATTCTTTCCATTTTTGGAAAATATGGATATGAGGTTGCTGAAGGGCCTGAGATTGAAGATGACTGGCATGTTTTTGGAGCCCTCAATTTCCCTCCTGAACACCCTGCAAGAGATATGCAGGATACCTTTTTTATAACGGAAGGGGATAATCCTGTGCTTTTAAGAACACATACAAGTTCGGCACAGGTCAGGGCAATGGAAAAGATGTCTCTGCCAATTAGAATAGTTTGTCCGGGCAGGGTCTTCAGAAATGAGGCTATTTCTGCAAGGGCGCATTGTATTTTTCATCAGGTTGAGGGGCTGTACATTGATAAAAATGTTTCATTTGCGGATCTTAAGCAAGCTGTGCTACTATTTGCAAGAGAGATGTTCGGAGAGAATGCTCAGATCAGGTTAAGGCCCTCTTATTTCCCGTTTACTGAGCCGAGCGCAGAGGTTGATGTCAGTTGCAATATCTGTGGTGGTAAGGGTTGTAATATTTGTAAGGGAACAGGATGGCTGGAGATTATGGGATGCGGGATGGTAGACCCCAATGTTTTAGAGGCAAATGGAATAGATAGTACTGAATATAGTGGATTTGCATTTGGAATGGGAATTGAGAGAATTGCAATGCTTAAATGGCAAGTTAAGGATCTCAGACACTACTTTGAGAATGATTTA
>SAAM01000599.1 GCA_009929415.1 Clostridia bacterium
TGATGCTGTACAATAAAAATTGCCACCCTATTCTCAAGGATTTTGATATATAATTACAGAGAATAGGAGAAATCAAAATGGCAAAACGTATTACAAAAACTTATGATCAAGAATTCAAATCCCAGGCTGTAAAACTGGCACAGGAAATTGGTGGTCACAAAGCTGCTGATGAACTTGGAGTTCCTTCCGGAACCATTTACGCATGGGTCAAAGCATTCAAGGAAGGCCGCTTAGAGGCTAAGACCGCAGTTCATACTCCAACAAATGCATTGTCTCTTAATGAGGAACTTATCGAACTCAGAAAACGCAATAAAGAGCTGGATAAAGAAAACAAGCGCCTTAAAGAGGAAAATGAATTTCTTGAGGAAGCAAGCGCTTTTTTCGCAGCCAGCCGTCGGAAGTCAGCAAAAAACAGAGATTGATGTTCATTGCTATCAAAACGGAAGACGGCACTCTTAAAGGAAAAATCTCTTTTTATTGTAGAAGTCTTGGTGTTACAAGACAGGGATTTCATAATTACTTAAAATATAAGGATAAGCCTTGGAAATACCAGTCTCTTGCAAATGCTATGTTAGATATCTGTGCTGAAGATGAATGCAATGATACTTATGGGCGAATTCGAATGCATCAGGCATTGAAACTAAAGCAGCCTGATGGCATCAATGTTCCAAGTGAACGAACCGTTTACCGTGTCATGGGAGAAATTGGTATCAGCCATAGACCAAAGAGAAAACCAAATGGAATTACGAAAGCTGATAAAGAAGCCAGAAAATCTGATGATCTGATCAAACGTAACTTCACATCTGATAAACCTCTGGAAAAATGCGTAACAGATATGACTGAGGTAAAATGCCTGGATGGCAAACTCTATGTATCCGCAGTGTTTGATTGCTTTGATTCAGCAGTATTGGGATTAGCAATGGACACAAACATGAAAGCAACTCTATGTGAAAAAACACTGGAGAATACCTATAAATCACATCCCGGAATTCGTGGATGTATCATACACAGCGATAGGGGCACACAGTACACAAGTGAGCTCTATCGCAAAGCAATCAGTAAATATGGCATCATCCAAAGTATGAACAGTGCAGGCGGCAGATGCCATGATAATGCTCGCTGTGAAAGCATGTGGGCAAGACTTAAAGAGGAACTTCTCTATAATCGGTACGATGCCTCAAAAATGAGAGTTGAAACAGTGAGAACCCTCATCTGGAGATATTTCATCAGCTATTGGAATAATAGGAGAATTTGTTCTACCAACGGAGGCTTGCCACCTATGGTTAAGAGAAAACAATACTACCTCTCATTAGAGGATGCTGCATAGTTCGAACATCCTTGAGAAAAAAGTGTAAAGAGATATTGACAATATCA
>SAAM01000600.1 GCA_009929415.1 Clostridia bacterium
GGCAGGTAAGGTGACTGAGATTACATTTGCAATGCAGTACAGCTCTTTCAGACTTGCCGAGGTATCGGTGGTTGCAACAGAGAGCAAGGCAGGACAGGCGACAGCTTCGAATATTTCAAGACAGGCAATGGATCACTTGCAGGCTACATCACTATCCGATGTAATGCAGCTTATGCCGGGTGGGGTAATAGCAAACCCCAATCTTTCAACTGCCAAGACATTTTCAATCAGAAGTGTGGACAACGGAGCAACAGGCGGCAATATGAACAGCCTTGGAACCACTATTTATATGGATGGTTCACCTCTTTCAAACAATGCCAATATGCAGGCTCTCTCTCCTTCAATTACCGGTTCTGCTGCTGCAGTTGGCGGGGGTTCAAACCCAAATTCGGGATATGATATAAGGTCTATATCGACAGACAATATAGAATCAATTGAGGTGATCAGAGGTATTCCATCGGTAGAGTACGGAGACCTCACTTCGGGTGCTGTCATTGTAAGGTCTAAAGCCGGACGTGAGCCTCTTACTGTAAGGTTCAAGACAGACCCTAGCATATATCAGACTTCGGTAAGCAAGGGTATTAACCTTGGCGCCAAGAAGGGAAATCTAAACGTAAGTGCTGATTATGCATATAGCACCTCCGAGCTTACAGAGTCATATGTATACTATCAGAGGGCTACCGCTAAGGCTCTCTATTCAAATGTCTTCAAAAACCTGGTTTCAAACTCATCATTTGACTTTACAATGGGTAAGGATACACGTGAGCTCAATCCGAATGATGCAAGAAGCCAACATTTCTCAGGTGCTCAGGAGTATGGTTTCAGACTTAATACCAATGGTACATGGAACATCAACAAAGGTTGGCTGAACAATATCAATTATACTCTTTCAGGCAGTTATACAGACAAACATTCTTATAACAGCGAACTTCTTGGCAATGCATTTGCAGGATACTCTATGTCCGAGACAGATGGTGCAATCTTGAGTAACAAAGCCGGTCAGAAGGTATATGATATTAATGGTGCTGAGATTACAAACATCCCTTCATCAGAGAGCAACTATTATTCTACAGTTCTTCCTAACGAATATACCAGTAGGTATGATATTTATGGTAAGGAGTTGAATCTATTTGCAAAACTTAAAGCAACATTTTCAAAATCCATAGGAAATGTTTCAAACAGAATTGTTGTCGGTGCGGATTTAAGGTCTGACGGTAACCTGGGTGACGGTAAGGTTTATGATTTGGCAAATCCTCCATACAGAAATCTTAGCAGCGAGAACTCATCTCCAAGACCAAGGAAGTATTCTGATATTCCATTTGTAACACAATACGGTGTATATGCAGAGGAGAACATGACCTGGTCCATC
>SAAM01000601.1 GCA_009929415.1 Clostridia bacterium
TGGTCAGAAGCGGCGGCACTATTCAAAGGAGGTAACAAATAATGTCAGAGATGAAATTAGTTCCTAATGAGAAAATAAATGTAGAGAATATACTCAAAGACCTCGAGTCATACAGACCAAAAAGAAGAGGCTGGACATGGAGAGAATCAAGCAAAGGCGAAAAGCTTGGACCATTCGTATTCAATGACTGTTCAAAACCTCTTAAAAACAGCGTGCCACTTCCATCAGCAAAATACTTCGACAATATAGATCCTCAACCAATGCCTGTTATAACAACAGAGATAGCATCAGGAAGATTTGAAGACGACATAAGACGTATGAGAATGGCTGCATGGCATGGAGCTGACCACATAATGGTTATCAGAACAGCTGGCCAGTCACACTTTGACGGACTTATCGAGGGAACTCCTCAGGGAATCGGCGGAGTGCCAATAACAAGAAAACAGGTAAGAGCACAGAGAAAAGCTCTTGACATGATAGAAGAAGAAGTAGGACGTCCAATCAACTACCATTCATATGTATCAGGAGTTGCAGGACCAGAGGTTGCTGTAATGTTCGCTGAAGAAGGAATCAACGGAGCTCACCAGGATCCTCAGTACAACGTTCTTTACAGAAACATCAACATGATCAGATCATTCGTTGACGCATGTGAGTCAAAGAAAGTAATGACTTGGGCTGACATAGCGCAGATAGACGGAGCGCACAACGCAAACGCGACAGCAAGAGAAGCATGGAAAGTAATGCCAGAGCTTATGGTTCAGCATGCACTTAACTCAATATTCTCTGCAAAAGTAGGAATGAAGAAGTCAAACATCTGTCTTTCAACAGTTCCTCCAACAGCTCCTCCAGCACCAAACATGTACCTTGACCTTCCTTATGCAGTAGCACTGAGAGAGATATTCAAGGAGTACAGAATGAGAGCTCAGATGAATACAAAATACATGGATTCATCAACAAGAGAAGCTACAGTAACACACGTTCTCAACCTTCTTACATCAAAGCTTACAAGCGCAGATATCCAGTCTACTATAACTCCGGACGAGGGAAGAAACGTTCCATGGCATATAAACAACATCGAAGCATGTGACACTGCAAAGCAGGCACTTGTTGGTATGGATGGACTTATGGAAATGATCGAGCTCAAGAAAGACGGAGTATTAAGAGACACAGTAAGAGAAATCAAAGAAAGAGCAGTGCTTTTCCTTGAAGAGATCAAAGAAGCTGGCGGATTCTTCCACGCAGTTGAGCAGGGATTCTTCGTTGACTCAGGAAACTACCCAGAGAGAAACGGTGACGGAATCGCAAGACAGATCGAAGGCGGAGTAGGAGCAGGAACAGTTTACGAGAGAGACGAAGACTACATGGCTCC
>SAAM01000602.1 GCA_009929415.1 Clostridia bacterium
CATCCTCGGTTACACCTGTGCAAACGACGTAACCGCCCGCGATCTGCAGCCCAAGCAGGGCCAGTGGACCATTTCCAAGAGCTTTGACACCTTCTGTCCTTTCGGACCGTTCATCAGCGACGAGGTCGACCCCTCCAACCTGGCCATCGAAAGCCGGGTGAACGGCAGGACCATGCAGAAGTCAAACTCCAGCAACCTCATCTTCTCAGTTCCTTTCCTGGTGAGCTACCTCTCACAGGTCATGACGCTCCTGCCCGGGGACATCATACTCACCGGAACACCAGGGGGCATCAGCGGAATGCACCATGGCGATACGGTTGAGATCATCATCGAAGGCCTGGGAGTATTGAAGAATACGATTGGTTGAGCAGGAAATCCTCAAGGTGCACCAAACGTACACCCTCCACGGTGCCTCCTGCCAGGTCATCAAGGGTCACTACCAGTTTCGGGTAGTGATCCTTGACCGCCAAGAGATTGGCAATCTCTCTATCAGAGTTCTCAGGAAGGTTTCTACAGACTTGGACATATATTCTCTCATCACGTTTCTTTGCTACAAAGTCAATTTCCTTGTCGCCAAGCTTCCCGATGTAGACATCGTATCCTCTTCGTTTTAGCTCAAAATAGACCACATTTTCCAGCATGGCTGCCAATCCTCCAGGATTGAAACCAAACATGCAGTACTTCAGAGAGGGGTCGGCAATGTAGAACTTCTCCTGGGTTTTCAGGATGTTCTTGCCTTGCAGGTCATACCGCTTACAGCGGTAGACTATGAAGGCTTTTTCAAGATACGAGATGTAGTTGTATATCGCCTCTACTGAGAGAGATCGTTTCTCATTTTTCAGAAATGTCACAATACTGTTGGCTGAGAACGTCTTCCCGACATTCTCCACAATGAAGCGGACAGTCCGGTCGAACAAATCTTGTGAGCCGATTGCATGTCGCCTTGCAATGTCTCCGCTGATGATGGAATGGTAGATGCCTTCCACAATTTGATAGGCAGTCTGCTCGGTAAAGGTACCCGCTGCAATGATAGGAAACCCACCAAAGCGCAGATACTCAGCCAGCAAATTCCGTTCATCGGGTCTGTTGTTCTTTTTAAAATTGAGATACTCGGCATATGAGAGCGTATAGACGGGTATCTGGACATATCTACCAGTCAAGTACGTAGAAATTTCACCGGCCGAAAGTCGAGAATTCGAACCGAAAATATAGATATCAGCCCTGCCCTCTTCAAGCAGTGTATTTACTGCTTTCTCCCAGCCCTCTACTTCCTGCACTTCATCGAGTAGAAGATAATACCTTCCTCCTCGATGCATAGCCTGTTTCAAGTCCTCGTACATATCCCTTACCGTAAACGTTTCTGGGATA
>SAAM01000603.1 GCA_009929415.1 Clostridia bacterium
AGCTGGCAGTGAAAAACGACATTATACAGACCATATTTTCTGCAGCTCAGGCGAAAATCCTGAGCGATATCGCACGGACACTTGGCGTAAAGGCAAGGGTGCACATAAAGGTGGATACCGGATTTCACAGGCTAGGTACCCAGAGCGTGGATGAGATCGTAAGGATATGTTCCTTTGAGCATCTCGATGTCGAGGGGATATTTTCGCACCTCGCGCTTGCAGGGGATGAGGAGAATGAGCTTCAGTACAGAAAATTCACCGACATCCTATCTGAGGCTGAGCTTCGCGGATGCGCCTTCAGATACAGGCATATAGCTGACAGCATCGCCTGCGTGGACTATCCTCAGTACCACATGAACATGATAAGGCCGGGAGCCCTGCTCTATGGGCTCAGGGGCTATCACAAGGGAAGCATAGATGTGAGGCAGGCGCTGTCATTCGTGAGCCATATATCGCAGATCCACCATGTAAAAAAGGGAGAGGGCGCCGGATATGACTATATCTGGAGAGCTCCTCATGATGCAAGGATAGCCACAATACCGTTCGGGTATGCGGACGGATATCCTAGAAGCATGAACAAGGGAGGCTACATTACAATTCACGGCGTGAAATGCCCTGTCATAGGTATAATCTGCATGGATCAGTGCATGGTCGATATCTCGGATGTTTCTGAGGCGCAGGAAGGCGACATGGCCATAATCTATGGCGACGGCTCAGAAAACACCATGAGCATAGATGAAGCCGCAAGGATTGCTGGAACGAATAAAAACGAGATAGTCTCGCGGATTTCGGCAAGACCACCTCGCATTTATCATACTGGTATCTGATATTTTTTGCATTTTTCATAGAAGGAGGATCTGGAGATGTCCAGCTCCTCCATTACTTTTTTCCTGTCAGAATTGTTTCTTATGAGGGCTTCTTCGATTATCCTCGCCTCTTCTATGGCAATCAGATCTTTCATAGTCGTGGCCATCTTCCTCTCGGCGATATTTATGTGCTCCGGATATATCAGAGAAGTCTCGCACAGAGTTATGGCCCTTTCAATCACGTTCTCGAGCTCCCTGACATTCCCCGGCCAGCTGTAGGAAAGCATCTTGCGCAGTGCCTCTCCCGAGAACTGCTTCACGGGCATGTCATACTGCTCGCATATCCTTTTCATTATCTGGTTTATCAGGAGATACAGATCCGTCTTCCTGTCCCTCAGAGGAGGAATGTCTATCGGAAATACGTTTATCCTGTAGAAGAGGTCTCGCCTGAAGGTGCCTCTTAGCACTTCTTCCTCAAGGTTTCTGTTAGTGGCGGCGATTACTCTCACATCTACCTTTATCGGCTTTGAGGAGCCGACTCTGTATATTATCTTGTTCTGG
>SAAM01000604.1 GCA_009929415.1 Clostridia bacterium
TCCGCTAACCTGATAACCCTTACTGTTTTCATTTCCTCCATAAACGAGTTTTCCGTATGGATTCTCACCATCCTTACCTCCTGCAAGACGTCCGTCAGAAAATATTGCAGGATATACAGGAGCCGCATATCTCATTCTCAAGGCCGGGCTGAATGCCGGCTCTATAGTTTCACTATGCCTGAGACCAAGGTCTATTGATGTAGAGAGCCATTTTTTAAGTTTGATGTCATTGTTGACTCTGGCTGTTACTCTCTTCCATGAGTTGTTTGCCACATATAAACCATCCACATTATCATATCCGAAACTAACCTTAGTCCTGGATTTTTCATTTCCGCTAGAGATTCCGAGCTGATGGCTGTGTTTCACTCCATAATCCTCCATACATAAGTTAACCCATTCTGTATTCGGATATAGATCAGAATTCTGTTTATTAAGACTCCAGTAATTATCAATCAGATCCTTCTCATATACAGAGTATTCCCCTCCTGCATTATTGTCGTTCCAGTTTCTCTCATTCAGCACCTTCATATAGGTAACCGCATTGGCATATTCCGGCATCTTTGTAGGTACATCCAATGAGAGGCTGTAATTATAGTCAATATTCATTCCGTCACGAGTTCCTCTTTTAGTTGTTATAAGGACAACACCTGCAGCGGCTCTCGCTCCATAGATAGAGGCTGAAGCAGCATCTTTGAGGACTGTGATATTCTCGACATCAGCCGGGTTCACATCATTAATACTGTTGGCAGGCACTCCGTCTATAATAATCAAAGGATCACTCTCCTGAATTGAAGTTATACCCCTGACACGAATTGTGCCGCTGGCACCCGGAGCAGAACTTGATCTGGTAACAGTAACCCCGGCCATTGCACCCTGAAGGGCTGTTATGACCTGGTTATTCTGACGAGAGAGAAGCCTCTCGCTGCCCACTGCCGACACTGAACCGGTCAGATCTTTCTTCTTTGCTGTTCCGTAACCGATGGCTACCACCTCATCCAGCACGATTGCACTCTCTTTAAGTACGACATCGATCTGTTTCCTGCCATTCAGGTTCACCTCCTGTGTCTCCATTCCAATAAAGGAGAACAGAAGAACAGAATTTGCAGGCACATTTGTCAAGTTATAGGTACCATCTGCATTTGTCATAGTCCCATTTGCAGATCCCTTTACTGAGACATTTGCACCAGGGACAGCCTCTCCCGTTAAAAATTTGACTGTTCCGGATACGGTCAAGTTTTGAGCCATAAGGTCTGTTGAAAAGAAGCACCCTAACAGCATCAGTAAAGTTGCAGTCCAATATTTTTGGAATAACTGCATTAAATCATTTGATCCAACATTTTTTTTCATCAAATCAAGTTTAAATTAG
>SAAM01000605.1 GCA_009929415.1 Clostridia bacterium
ATCCTGTCAATTATACTATTCATTTTCTTATCACTTCCTATGATCTTTAATCATCAAGCTTGAGAACAGACATGAATGCCTTCTGAGGAACCTCTACGTTTCCTACCTGACGCATTCTCTTCTTTCCTTCTTTCTGTTTTTCAAGAAGCTTTCTCTTTCTCGATATATCTCCTCCATAGCATTTGGCAAGTACGTCTTTTCTGTATGCGCTGATTGTCTCTCTTGCTATTACTTTGCTTCCTACAGCCGCCTGTATCGGTACAGGGAACTGGTGCTTTGGTATCTCGTCCTTGAGCTTTTCGCACATTATCCTTCCCCTCTTCTGGGCAGTAGTCTCGTGAACTATGAAGGAAAGCGCGTCTACCTGTTCCTTGTTGATCAGTATGTCAAGCTTTACAAGAGTTGATTCTACATACTCCTTGAATTCGTAGTCAAATGAGCCATATCCCTTGGTCCTTGACTTGAGCGAATCAAAAAAGTCATACACGACCTCATTCAGAGGGAGGTTGTAATGAAGCGTAACTCTCTTTGGATCAAGATACTCCATGTTTATCATTTCCCCGCGCCTGTCCTGCGCAAGCTCCATTACGGCTCCTACAAAGTCCTTTGGCACTATTATGTCTGCCTTAACTATAGGCTCTTCTATATGGTCTATCTCTGCCTGAGGCGGAAGATTGGCCGGGTTCTGTATCATCAGCACTTCGCCGCTGTGCTTTACTACTCTGTATACAACAGAAGGCGCAGTGGTTATCATGTCCAGGTTGAACTCTCTTTCAAGCCTTTCCTGGATTATCTCCATATGCAGAAGTCCAAGGAATCCGCATCTGAATCCGAATCCGAGCGCCACTGATGTCTCTGGCTCAAATTCAAGCGCAGCATCGTTTACCTGAAGCTTTTCAAGGGCATCTCTTACGTTCTCGTACTTCTCTCCCTCTGCAGGATATACTCCGCAGTAAACCATAGGAGTTACCTTCTTGTATCCAGGCATAGGAGTTTCAGTAGGATTCTCGGCAAGCGTTACGGTGTCTCCCACCCTGCAGCTTCTGATATCCTTTATAGAAGCGGTTATATATCCAACGTCTCCAGCCTGAAGCTCACTTACAGGAATGTGGTTTGGAGATATTATACCTGCCTCCACTACCTCGAATTCCTTCTTAGTATTCATCATCCTTATCTTGTCGCCTTTTTTGACCTTGCCGTCAAACACTCTCACATAAGCTATAACGCCCTTGTAGCTGTCATAGTATGAGTCGAATATCAGCGCCTTGAGAGGCTTTTCGATGTCGCCTGACGGAGCAGGTACATATTTTACCACTGCCTCAAGCACATCCTTGATGTTTATTCCATCCTTTGCGGATATCAGCGG
>SAAM01000091.1 GCA_009929415.1 Clostridia bacterium
GAAAGGAAGTTCTGAATCTTTCTCGCTCTTGATACCGTAGTCTTGTCTTCATCTGAAAGCTCGTCCATTCCAAGTATCGCTATTATATCCTGGAGCTCCTTGTATCTCTGAAGCGTTCTCTGAACATCTCTTGCTACATCATAATGCTCTTTTCCTACTATATCAGGAGAAAGTATTCTGGATGTAGAGTCAAGCGGGTCTACCGCAGGATATATACCAAGCGAAGCTATGTTTCTTGAAAGAACCGTAGTCGCATCAAGATGGGCAAATGTAGTAGCCGGAGCCGGGTCAGTAAGGTCGTCCGCCGGAACATATACCGCCTGAACAGATGTTATCGATCCTTTTTTTGTTGAAGTTATCCTCTCCTGAAGCGCGCCCATCTCAGTTGCCAGCGTAGGCTGGTATCCAACTGCAGAAGGCATACGTCCCAGAAGCGCAGAAACCTCTGATCCAGCCTGAGTGAATCTGAATATATTATCTATGAACAGAAGCACGTCCTGTTCTTCCTTGTCTCTGAAGTATTCAGCCATTGTAAGGCCAGTAAGTCCAACTCTCATCCTCGCTCCAGGCGGTTCGTTCATCTGTCCGTAAACAAGCGCTGTCTTTTTAAGAACTCCTGACTCGGTCATCTCATTATAAAGGTCATTACCTTCTCTTGTTCTTTCTCCAACTCCAGTAAATACGGATATTCCACCATGCTGCTTGGCAATGTTGTTGATAAGCTCCATTATTATTACGGTCTTTCCAACTCCTGCGCCCCCGAACAGACCTATTTTGCCTCCCTTAAGATATGGCGCTATAAGGTCAACTACCTTTATGCCTGTCTCGAGGATTTCAGTGCCTGTCTCCTGCTCTTCGTATGGAGGAGCAGACCTGTGTATAGGCCAGGTTTCATCTGTGTTTGGAACTTCCATATTGTCAACCGGCTCTCCAAGCACATTGAATATTCTTCCAAGTGTCTTGTTTCCAACCGGTACGGATATTGGTCTTCCTGTATCCACTGCATCAACGCCTCTGATGAGTCCGTCAGTAGAACTCATAGCGATACATCTTACCGTATCATCCCCTATATGCTGAGAAACTTCAACTACGAGCTTATTTCCTTCGTGGTTTATTTCTACAGCGTTCAAAAGGTTTGGCAGCTTTCCTGCAGGAAACTTTATGTCCAGTACCGCACCGATGATCTGCACTACCTTCCCTGTATTTTTTTCCATCGTTCGTCCTCCTCATCCTTGCGACAGGATTATTTTACTTTATTGCTTCTGCACCACCCACAATTTCTGTGATTTCCTGTGTGATGCTCGCCTGTCTTGCTCTGTTATAAAGCAGACTGAGCGAATCTATCATCTCGCCTGCATTGTCACTGGCTGATTCCATTGCAGTTCTTCTTGCCCCCTGCTCTGAAGCAAAGGCATCTACTATCGTCGAGTATACAATTCCTTCCAAGTATCTTGGTATCATTCTGTCGAATACTTCTTCAGGAGATGGTTCAAACTCAAGTGAAGATATTATGTCTGCGGTGCTCTTCTGCATCTGCAGAGGCAGCAGCTTTATAGTTCTTGGAGTCTGTGTCAGAGCAGAAACAAATTCGGTATAGCATAAGTATACTTCATCAACTTTTCCATCTCTGTACATTTCATCCGCGACTGATGTTATTAGAGCAGCATCTATGAAATCGAGTGATTCTGCTACATTCACATAGTCTTCGACTACTTCATAATTTCTCTTTCCAAAATACTCCGATGCTTTTCTTCCGATCGGAATGATCTTAGGGTTTTTACCTTCCATCTCAGCTACAGCAGCCTTTATGATATTTGCATTATAGCCTCCTGCAAGCCCTCTGTCTCCTGCTATGACAATGAAGAGTGAGCTCTTTATCTCTCTTTCCTTTGTATATACAGATTTGAGCGACTTGGTATTGTCCAGAACCTTTTGAATCGTTTCTTGCAGAATGTTGAAATATGGTCTGGATTTCTCAACTTTTTCTTTTGCTCGTCTTAGCTTTGAAGATGAAACCAGCTCCATGGCTTTTGTTATCTGCATTGTACTTTCGACACTCTTGATTCTTCGCTTTATGTCCTTCATACCTGCTCCGGCCATGTGCTTCCCTCCCTCTGAGTTTATCTTGTCTCGTTAAATTTCTTTACACATTCAACGATGGCATCTTTAAGTTTTTCTTCATTCTCTTTTGTAAGGTCTTTAGTCTCTAGTATGCTCTTTGCTATTTCAGGCCTTACTTCGTCCATGTAGCTGTAGAGCTCCATTTCAAACTCGCGTATGTCTGATTTTGCTATATCCTTCAGATAATTGTTGTTTACCGCATACATTATCATAACCTGCTTTTCAACCGGTACCGGAGATGAGTTAGGCTGCTTTAGCACCTCAACTATTCGCTCTCCTTTTGCAAGCCTTGATTTCGTATCCTCATCAAGGTCTGATCCGAACTGCGCAAAAGACTGAAGCTCCTTGTACTGTGAGTATGCCAGCTTCAGAGTTCCTGCAACTTTCTTTATGGCTTTTATCTGAGCATTTCCTCCAACCCTTGAAACCGATATACCCGGGTTAACCGCCGGTCTTACTCCGGAGTTAAACAGGTCACTCTCAAGGAATATCTGTCCATCTGTTATTGAGATTACGTTCGTAGGAATATATGCAGAAACGTCTCCCGCCTGCGTCTCTATGATAGGAAGCGCTGTAAGTGAACCCGCTCCTTTGTCATCAGACAGCTTTGCCGCTCTTTCAAGCAGTCTTGAGTGAAGATAGAAAACGTCTCCCGGATAAGCCTCACGGCCCGGTGGTCTTCTCAGAAGCAGTGACATCGATCTGTATGCTACCGCGTGCTTTGAAAGGTCATCATATATGCACAGTACGTGTTTTCCCTGATGCATGAAATGCTCTCCCATAGCGCATCCTGCATATGGCGCAAGATACTGAAGCGGCGCAAGCTCAGAAGCAGTTGCAGCTACTACGATAGTGTAGTCCATGGCCCCATTTTTTTCAAGCGTATCAACAAGCTGTACAACCGTAGATCTCTTCTGTCCGATTGCAACATATATACAGATTACGTCTCCACCCTTCTGGTTAAGTATCGTATCTATAGCGATTGTGGTTTTTCCTGTCTGTTTGTCTCCTATTATTAGCTCTCTCTGTCCTCTTCCTATAGGTATCATAGAGTCTATGGACTTGATACCCGTCTGAAGCGGCTGATGCACTGATTTTCTTTCTATTATACCAGGAGCCTGTGTCTCAACCGGTCTGAATTCAGTGGTCTTTATGTCTCCTTTTCCGTCAATAGGCTGTCCCAGAGCATTCACTACTCTTCCGAGCATAGCTTCTCCAACTGGAACCTGAACAACAGTACCTGTTCTCTTTACAGTATCGCCTTCTTTTATTTCTTCGTCAGTTCCCAGAATAACCGCTCCAACAGTTTCGGCTTCAAGGTTGAGCGCCATCGCATACTCGCCGTTTGCAAATTGAAGAAGCTCACCCGCCATACATTTTTCAAGTCCGTGGATTCTTGCAATACCATCTCCTACGAGTATAACAGTGCCTACATCCGAAACTTGAAGCTTCTGACTGTAATTCTTTATCTGTTCTTTTATAATAGAACTTATTTCTTCAGGTCTAAGATTCATCTATTTTCACATCCCTTGCTACTAGTTTATTTGCTTATTGCCGCCTCCAGGTTTCTGAGACGATTAAGCACTGTTCCATCGATTTCCTTCTCACCAATCTTTATCAGCATTCCCCCAAGGAGGTCCTGATTTATTTCATTCTTGAATATTACTTTTTTGCCAGTTTCTTTTTCGAGCTTTTCGACAAGCTTCTGCTTCTGAATATCTGTCATAGGTATAACAGTGAAGGCCGTCGCTTCTACCATGTTGAAGTGCTCAAGCCTGAGCTTCTGATAAAACGAGCTCACTGCCTCTACCACACCTGTCCTTCCGTTTTCAATAAGAACCTTCAGAAAGTTTTCAGATATGCCTGACACTCTGCCTCCAAAAGCCTTTTCTACGAGATCTTTCTTTTCCTGCTTTGAAACAAGCGGAGTAACAAAAAATTCATAGAAACTCTTTTCAGATTTCAATATGCTGACTATAGCTTTTATTTCTTCGCCTGTCTCATCAACACGTTCTTCTTCAACGGCAAGATCAAAAAGGGCTCTGGCATAATTTTTAGATACTAGCTCGACCATCTCTCATCACCTATTTCGTTTATGACTTCATCTATAAGATTTCTATTTGTATCTGCATCGATTGTCTTATTGATTATTTTTCCAGCTGCCATTACAGCTATGCTTGCAACCTCACCTTTTATCGATTTTGAAGCATTTGCTTTTTCAAGTTCGATGTCCTTGTGAGCTTTCACCTTCATTCTCTGAGCATCTTCTCTGGCTGCATTTACAATTTCCTCAGCCTTTCGTTCAGCATGTCTGGTTGAGTTTTTAACAATTTCTCTTCCTTCCTCATGCGCAAGATCAAGCTTTCTTTTGTATTCCTCGCCGAGTCTCTCCGCTTCGCGGTTTTTTTCCTCTGCTTCATCGATAGATTCCTGAATGCTGTTAGTTCTCTCATCCATGAATGATTTTACCGGTTTGAACAGAAAATGTCTCAATGCCAGAAACAGGATAACTGTATTTCCTATGTTGAAAATTATCTGCCAAACATTTAATTCTATCAGTCCTGCCATAAATACGCCTCCTTCCTTTTAATGGCTCTGCATCTAAGTCCCGTCGTATTTATTATCCCAATAGCTTTATAAGCGGGTTGGCAAATAAAAGGATAAGAGCTATTACAAGTCCATAGATACCTGTTGTCTCCGCAACCGCTGCTCCAAGAAGCATGGTCTTGATTATATCCCCCTGAGCCTCTGGCTGTCTTCCAACTGCCTCAGCACCTTTTCCTGCTGCAAATCCCTGACCGATACCAGGTCCTATACCCGCGATCATCGCAAGACCCGCTCCAATTGCTGAACATGCTAATACTAATGCTTTTCCTGTGATAGGTTCCATATTTTTTTCCTCCTGATTATTCAAATATTCTTATATTTTTTGACTAAATTCTATATTGATTCATTAATGCCTTCGAATACTCACTATAAATAACTATAAAAGATTCATCAGCGGATTCGCAAACAACAACACCAGCGATATTACCAGAGCATAAATTCCTGTAGTCTGTGCAACAGCCTGGCCAACAAACATGGCTTTCATTATTGAAGACTGGAACTCAGGTCTTTTTCCAACCCCTTCAGCTCCTTTTCCAGCTGCGTACCCCTGACCTATTCCTGGCCCTATACCAGCTATCATGGATAATCCCGCACCAATTACAGAGGCCGCCAGAACTAATACTGCGCCTTCCTGCGTTACAACCGGATTACCAAAAAGCAGTATAAGCGCTACGACAAGAGACAGTATTCCCGATGTCTCGGCAACCGCCGCGCCCAGGAGCATAATCATCGTTGTCTGCTTTGCTGTCTTAGGATTTTTTCCTACCGCCTCAGCACCTTTGCCAGCTGCAAATCCCTGACCTATTCCAGGTCCTATCCCCGCGATCATCGCCAGCCCTGCTGCAATAGCAGATGCTCCAAGGATAAGTGCTTTTCTGTCAAATGATACAAGCCAGTACAAAAACCTGGTTATAAAATCCATTTCCTGCATCAAAACACCTCTTTCTACATAATATTATTTCGTCATAATTAATCCATCGCACCAGAAACAAATACCATCGTAAGCATTGCAAAGATAAATGTCTGAAGCAGCCCTGAGAACACATCAAAGTACACATGAAGCACCGCAGGTACTCCCACCTGTAGTATCGGTATGTCCAGTCCAAGAAGCGCCGAACTGAATGCCGCAAGTGCAGAATAAACAAGCGCCATGATTATTGATCCTCCGACAATGTTTCCAAAAAGACGAAATGATAAAGATATTGGTGTAGCGATCTCACCGATAAGGTTTATTGGTGTAAGCAGGAAGAATGGCTCAGTAAAGCCTTTCAGATACCCGAGTACTCCTTTTCTCCTGATTCCATTAAAGTGAATCATAAAGAACGTTATCAGTGCCAGAGACAGGGTCATATTGAGATCTGCAGTTGGAGGTCTGACTCCAAGCAGTCCAGCAAGATTGGCCAAAGCCAGATACATCATCAGGGTACCTATGTAGGGCGCAAAGCCTACCTTGTCACTTCCCATGGTTGTCTCGGTCAGATTGTACACTGAACCAACGACAGTCTCGACGATGTTTTGAATCCCGTTTGGAATTCGTTTTAAATTTCTGGTAAAAATAATAGATCCTATTATCAGAATTGCCATTATAATCCAGGTCGTAGTTATAGTTTCTGTAACAGGCACACCACCAATAATAGGAATATCTTCACTTATAGTGAACATTATTTTTGCTCCAAATCCTCCATCACCCATTATTAATCCTCCTTTCCCATTGATTCTTTACTTTCCTATATATTAATACTCCTAATCTGCTGAGTAATAATAACTTATCTGAATCCGTCAAAAACCCCCGAAATCATAATAGAAATCTTTATTGCCGAAAGTCCAAGTATAGTACCAATTACATTTATATAATCCGCTTTTATGGAAATAAGTAACACCACAGCATAAATCAGCAGCCTTATAAAATATCTTGAACCCGCATACACCTGAGCTTTCCCCGGATCAAGGCTCACCGCCTTTGATATAGATGCAGACAGGAGTTCAAAGCAAAGTACTGAAATAAGCAACCCAAACGAAAGTCCAATAACTACCTCAGTCCAGTCTTCATAAAATATTACCGACAGCGCGGCAATTGTAGCTACAATAAATATTGCATTTCTGACAACCTTGAGTTTTGTCGCAAATAGTTCATCCATAAATGTCTTCCCGCTTCGTTGTTTATTTTTTATCAAAAATAAAACCATATCATAATTAACTAAATTTAATTTATATTTAAATAACAGCTACTTTTTACTGCCACTTCCACTTTCAAAGTAATTTCTTAGAATTTTGTAAATATTCAAAAATCCAGCTGAAATACCAAGCAAAATGGCAATTATCATTACCCAGTCACCAAGGCCATATTTCTTTATGAGAGCGCTTGCCGCAAACATGCACAGTCCTGCCGGAGCGAGAATCATTATGCCCATCTGCGTTACTAACGCAAGATTTTTTCCAATATCAAAAGTTTTTTTAGGATCTCGCTTCACAAAAATTCCCCC
>SAAM01000606.1 GCA_009929415.1 Clostridia bacterium
CTCTCCTCTCTTAGCTCATCTTTTGATGGTACATAGAGTCTGTCGTTTTTCTGGAGTTTAATATCTGTAATCTCTTTGTTAAGCAATTTATTCAGGTTGACAGATTCAATTCTTATTGTAAGATCAGGGTTCTCTCTGTATATTAGTGCCCTTTCAAGGAATGCATCCTCTTTGGTACCCTCGGCAGAAAAGATAAGCTCTGACAGGGTAGAGATCTTTTCACCAAGTGCAAATGAGCCCGGTCTGAATACAGATCCATCTATTGTTACTCTGTTCTCAAATCTTTCAAGAATTGCACCTACTGAAACAACATCCCCATCTTGTGTCTTGAAGGTTGGGTAGTTTGCAGATTCAACTGTGTGTATACTCTGCTCTTTTTCCCCTTTTCTGCTGACAAGGAGGCTTAGTTTATAGGCCTCTCCTTTGAAGCCACCAGCAAATGAGATAAGGTCCGCAATAGTCTCCTCTTCCTTCATCTCATAAAAGAGAGCTCTTTTAACTTGTCCCTCAATCTTAACAAGTGCTCTGTATGGCTCAACCTTTACAAGGTCTCCGTCTCTCAGGGCAATATCCCCGCTGTTGTCACCCTTTAGGAGGTAATCGTATACATCAGATGAGGCAATCAGTTTGCCTGCCCGGTAAACCTTAATATCTCTGAGACTACCAATCTCGTTAATTCCACCGGCTGAGTAGAGGGCGTGGAAAACAGTAGAGAGTGATGAGAGTGCGTATGTGCCCGGCACCTCAACTTCACCCATAACATTGACTTGAATAGTTCTTGTTTTACCAAGAGTCACGCTTAAAAATGTCCCCGGTTGTGCCGATGCCAGGTCTGAATATATTCTGCTGAATGACCTTTTAATCCTGTTTCTTGCGTCGGCTATCTGGAGACCCCCTACCTGAACAGGGCCCACTCCGGAGGCCACAATCTTCCCCTCCGGGGAGACTGTCAGCGAAAGGTTGAGTTCACTATTGCCCCAGATATCAATAAGTACCTGATCACCTGGTCCAAGAATATATGTTTCAGGGGTAGGGAGATTCATATTTGGCTGGAATGTAAGATTTGGATTGGAGAATGTATTGCGCCCGAATACACTTTCGGCCGCCCTATCCTGGCTCTCTTTTATCGCTCTCCAGCGGGCGGGGTCAGGAAAGTTAATCAATGGCTCTCTCTCTCTGTTCTCAATGCTCTGGGTTGCAGAACCTGCTGTGGAGTTTAGTGAGCCTGATTCATATTGAGCCTTAAGCCTCTGAAGCTGATCTATCGTTACCCCCTTTGCTGAGAGTTCTGTAAATATTTGCTCCTGTGACATTCCTGATGTGCTGAGCCTTTTAAGCTCATCAATTACCTGCCGGTCGCTCAT
>SAAM01000607.1 GCA_009929415.1 Clostridia bacterium
TGAATCTGTCCTTTCAAGAAAATATGCTTTGACGATAGAAGCAGGGCGGACAGAAGGTGCGCTTTTGCCGCAAACCTCAATAACAGAGATAGAGGGAAGATCTGGAGTATACATGGTGAGGGGTTCCAGGGTTGTCTTTGTCCCTGTTAAGGGTAAAAGAGTCGACAACAAGATGTTTATCATTACCGATGGGGTCTCTGTAGGAGATGCCGTGGTGGAAGACGCCTCTACTGCTCGTGAGGGGAGGATACAGCTTTGGTAGATTTCATAGACCGGAACATAAATGACGTCCGTGAAAAGATAAGATCGGCAGCGAAGCGGAGCGGCCGTGATCCGACGGAGATCAGGCTGATGGGAGTCTCAAAAACACATCCTGTAGAGTACATGTTATACGCAGCTGCTAAACTGGACATGCTGGGAGAAAACAGGGTACAGGAAGCAGCTGACAAAAGGATGAAATGGTCCCCGGAAGATATAACCCCATGGCACCTTATAGGGCACCTGCAGAGGAACAAGGCAAGGAAAGCGCTAGAGGTCTTCGATCTGATAGAAACTGTCGATTCTCTTGATCTTGCACGAATGCTGGACAGGATACTTGCTGAAACCGATGCTTACGGTTTTCCTGTTTATATTGAGATAAACATGTCCGGTGAACTTACAAAAAGCGGGGTGGCCCCCCAGGAAGCTGCAAGTCTCCTTGAAAGAGTGATGCAGTATTGTCCCCGGTTGTCTGTAGACGGACTGATGACGATAGGCCCAAACACAGACGATATAGGAGAAATAAGAAAGTCTTTTGAAGGGCTTCGCATGTTGAGAGATGAATTAAGATCGGTTTCAGGGCTTCAGCTACATGAAATATCAATGGGCATGAGTTCTGATTATGAAATCGCGATCGAAGAAGGAAGTACGATAGTCAGGGTGGGAACAGGGATATTCGGTTCAAGACCTCAGGCATCAAAGTGATAATTATTTGCAGGCAATTTATTCTTTAGATAAATGTATAATTATTATTAATACAAACATAACGGAATTGTTATTCTTAATGTAAAAGCGGAAAAGGACGGTGGATTTTTATGGTCGAGCTTTTAACATCTCTTGATGTGGTCAACCAATCTTTTAAAAAAAGCATGAGAGGATACGATTCGGCTGAGGTAGATGAATTCCTTGATAATGTGGCAGAGACGCTTCAGACGTATGCGCAAAGGACAAAGGATCTGGAGCGCGACCTGGTTTTAAAAGAGGAAAGCCTTGCTGAATATGAAAAGATGAAGGATGTACTTCATGAAGCGCTACTTATGGCGCAGAAAAGCGCTGATGAAAAAGTCAAAAGCGCGCAGGAGCAGGCGTCCAAAATCATCTCTGAT
>SAAM01000608.1 GCA_009929415.1 Clostridia bacterium
TTACGATAACTTAATATTAGGTTATGAACAGAAAATTCATGATGTCAACCTTATGGTGAGAAAATTAACCAACCTCTTTAAACGAAGAAAAGGCGGAGAATTTCTCCGCCCTGTGCCCAGTGAAAACTGCTTATCCAAATCTACTCAAGGAATCCCACTCCGCCGGAGTAATCCGTGCCGAGGATTTGCGTACTGCGAGCGATCCGCAAATGGTCTTTCTCCCGAAGTGGGAGTCTGGATTCTCGATTTTATTGATAATGCTCTCAGCTGCACTCAATGCCATAAGCGGAATATCGACAGAAAACGTCGTAAGTGGGGGGTTGGATAGCGTTGTATATAAGTCCTCATCGAATCCCACGATGGAAATCTGCTCGGGTATCCGCAGTCCCTGTCCCTGGAGCAGCTGCATGAGTCGATAGGCTGTCTCGCAGCTTGCGCACACATAGGCTGTCGTGTTTTTATTGGGAAGTGTAAGCTCAACTCGATGTCCCAGCTCGTTACAGTCATGGATAACAAGCGTCTCCTCGAGAGCGATTCCCTGCTCCATCAAGGCTTTGTAATACCCGAGGTATCGATCCATGACGACATTGGAGTACATGGGGTTTCCGACAAAAGCAATCGTTCGATGCCCGAGTGAAAGCAGATGATTGGTCAGCGAGTACCCACCGTACATATTGTCGCTGATCACTGCATCGGCTTGGTAATTCTCATAAAAGAAATCGACAAACACATAGGGAAGGCCAAAGGACAGGATGGTTTTTACATAGGAGGGTCGAAGCTGGCCAAGCAGCACTAAGGCATCTACTTTATTATCGCAGACAAGTCTTGGGACCTCCCCCGTTTCCTCATCATCCATCGATATAAGCTCAACAATCCCGTAGTATCCTTGGGCGAGCAGGTGTTTGTTCAGCTCCTGCTGAATACGTATATAGGCGCAGTCTCCTTGCATGTGCCGCTCGCCGATGAGAAGGCCCACATTATGGGTGGTCCCATCGCGCATGTCCTTTGCAATGAGGTTCTTTCGATACCCCATCTCTTTGGCAACTTGGATAATTTGTTGACGTAATTCATCTCCCACTCCATCCTTTCCGCCAAGGGCCTTGGAGATAGTAACAGAGCTTACAGAGAGTCTATTTGCGATGTCCTTCATGGTTACAGGTTTGTTCATGATACACCCATAGTAACGTAAGTACAGGCGGAGGGAAATCATCAAATGCACTGAATCAGTGCATAGTAATACCTTTGGTTCAAAGTATAATTACTATAAATAATCCTAATTAGGAATATAATGTGCTAATATTATAAGATTTGGGCAAAACAATGAGGCCCTTTCGGGCCCCTATCACTGTTATACGATTCT
>SAAM01000609.1 GCA_009929415.1 Clostridia bacterium
GAAGAAAAAGAAATCCTTTATACCCTGATGGATGTTTCACTTCCATTTGGAATGGCACTGCGAATAGACACGCTTTCAGGAATAATGCTTATTATCAACAACTTCCTCTTCCTGTGCATGCTTGTATTCAGCTTCGACAAGAAGTATATGAACAGGCTTTTCGTATTCCTGTTCCTCAGCCTGGAAGGGCTCATAAACGGCGTTTTCCTTTCGACAGATCTTTTCAATATATATATACTGGTCGAAGTCTCAACTATAGCCGTGAGCATACTCATTATGTTCAGGAAGGACAGCCAGTCTACTTACGACGGAATGATCTATCTTCTTATAAATATGGTTGCCATGGCTTTTTTTCTTTTTGGTACCGGCTACCTCTATAAGATGTCTGGAGCGCTTGATATACTAAGCATAAAGTCATTCGTAGATACACACCCTGATAAAAGAGCATTCATACTCCCATTCTCATTCATATTCACCGCCGTATGTCTTAAATCAGCAGTTATGCCTCTGTACAGCTGGCTCCCAAAGGCCCACGGAGCTCTAAGTGCGCCCTCCGTTGTATCGGCTGTGCTCTCAGGCATTTTCGTAAAGACAGGCGTATACCTTCTGATAAGAGTTCAGTGGATATTCAGCTCCGCCGCAGATATAAGGCAAATTCTTATACTTACAGGATTTATAACAGCTTTTTCAGGCATCGCGTTTGCAGTAAGCCAGACAAATATAAAGCTCATACTCGCATACCATACCATATCTCAGGTAGGACTGATAATCACCGGCCTTGCAGGTATTCATCAGTTCAATCAGGCAGGCGGAATATATCACATAATGGCTCATGCGGTTTTTAAATCTCTGTTTTTTCTGATAGCAGGACTCCTTATAAGCTACTATGGCACAAGAAACATTACCGAGATGCACGGTTTGTGGCACATAAACCCGCTTCTGTCCGTTTTTCTGCTTATCGCAGTTCTCAGCATTACAGGAGCCCCTTTTTTCAGCGGAGGATATTCGAAGTACTTTATATCGAAGGGTTATGAATCTTCGCCCTTTAATTTTCTGTTTTCACTCATAAACGCCGGCACCATGCTTTCGTTCATCAAGTTTCTTAAGCTCATATTCTCAAGACCTGATAAATTCTGCAAAGAGCTGACGCTGAGAAATAACGAGAAGGTCGTTCTGTCCGTGATGTGTCTTTCATGTGTTCTGCTCGGAACCGCGGGAAATCAAATAATGAACCTTGTTTATCCACAGGATTTATATTATTCATATGTACAGCAGCTGAGAAAAATACCCTTATACCTCATGACTTATTCTGCTTCTTTCGTAATGTACCACTTTTTCATCAAAGATCTCGCTATACT
>SAAM01000610.1 GCA_009929415.1 Clostridia bacterium
GAGCAGAAAGATGAGAACCGAAATTTTCATTCCTTCGCATTCACATGCGCAAATCTCATACCGTATTATTTTAACATAAATATACGGTGCGTGCAAATTTTTTTTGAGTTTTACATCATATTTTTTGTTTTTCCTGAATGTTAATAGTCATCATACGAATAGGAACTCTTGTGAGGCTCATAAAAATCCTCTTCATAATCATACTGAAAATGCTTCTGGTTATTCCTGAATTCGCTGAGGGGCTTCTGGTCAATCTCGCCCCTGGATTTTTCTTCCTTTAACTTTGAAAGTATGCTGTCTATGTCTATTTCCTTCTTCTTTTCCAAACAGATCCCCTTCTTTCTTCTGATTACTGCGGCATGAGACAGACGTCCCCGCTATTACAGTTTATATTTCATATATATGTTTGTCAAGGCAAAAAGCTATGTACACAGTTCTTCTTTTGAGTTAAAATAGCCTTAAAGAAAGAATGGAAATCCATGTTGAAAAATATAAGGAGGCTATCATGAAATTGAACATTTTACACAGTCTTGAAATAATGCAGGACTATGATTCCTATGTTATCCCGTTCACCTCTCCGGCAGTAATGGCAGACTTTTTCGAAGAAGATTTCTGCAATCTCGTAAAACCTTACATAGACTCAGGGCTATTCAAGGCAAAAAAAGGCGAGATCTACAGCTTCACATCGTTCTTCAAAGGGACCAGCAAGCATGTAAATATAGTCCTTGCAGGCTTTGGAGAAGAAAAAGACCTTACTGCGGATACCCTTATGAATGGTTTCGGAAAGGCCGTTACATCGCTGCAGAGCCTGAAAGCCGAAAAACCGCTGGTATTCATGGAGAATATCGCACCCTGCGTGAATAAAGTAGATTCATTCCTCAAATCATGCAAGGCCATGATTCTTGCTGAGTATGCATTCGAGAGATATCAGACGAAAGAAGATAAGACAAAGAGAATAGATTCCATAGATATATATTCAGAGTACTATGAGGCTCCCCGCTGCGAAAAAAGAGCTTCTCTGCTTGCTGATAATACCATCATAGCAAGAGATCTCGTCAATGAGCCTTCAAACTTCATGAAGCCTGAAGACCTTGCGGATAAGGTTAAGGAGATACTTTCAGGGCTCAGCCTTGACATAGATATATATGATGAGGAAGCCATCAGAAAATTCGGCATGACTGCATTCCTGTCTGTTGCAAAGGGATCTTCTGCCAAACCAAGGCTCATAGTTATAAATTACAGAGGAAACAAAAGCTCTGATGAAAAGCTTGCGCTCGTTGGAAAGGGACTTACTTACGACAGCGGCGGCTACTCAATAAAGCCGACTGACAGCATGATTACCATGAAGAC
>SAAM01000611.1 GCA_009929415.1 Clostridia bacterium
GTCGACCTTCTTGCGGTTCTTGATGTCGCACACCACCGGGACGATCAGGTCGCTCCACTCCTTCTGGTAGTTGTGCAGCCTCAGGGACAGGTCGTGCAGTTCGGTCTCATCGATGTCCAGAAGAATGAGCTGGGAGGGGCCGTAGCTTAACAGCTGCTTGCAGATCTCACTGCCGATGGAGCCGCCGGCTCCGGTGACCAGCACCCGCTTATTCAGGACCATCTTCTGGATGGGTTCCTTCTCGATGCTGATCAAGGGCCTGCCGAGCAGGTCGCCGTAGTCGAGGTTTCTCAGGTCCATCTCCTTGGCCCCCTGCTGCATCTCAAAGAGGGATGGTATGACCTTTATGTCGACGCCAAGCTCCTTGGCGGCATCGACGGCCTTGAGCATGCGCTCCTGGTCGATGTGGGTGATGGCGATGATAAGGACCTTGGCACGGACCTGCTCAATGGTATCTGCAAGATCATCAATCGTACCATATACCTTAATACCGAGCAGATAAGTACCGCGCAACGAAGGGTTGTCATCAACAAACCCGGCTATATGGTATGGTAATTTACCCTTCTTCAATTGGCGGACCAGTGTATTGCCCAAGTCCCCTGCCCCGTACACGATAGTACGAGGATATTGTGAACTCAGTTTGATTAACTTTTGAGACTGGAGATTGCGATAGAAAAATCGCACACCCATTATGAACAGAAACGAGAATCCAAAGTATACAATGAAAAAAGGAATCCACCGTGGATTATATCCCTTGAATATTAGGCTTGCGACAACTCCGGTAAAGAGAAGCGGAAAAAAGCTAATAAAGCTTCTATTGATGAGATCAATAGAGCCTTCACTTACTCTGATATGGTAAAACTTACTGAAATAGAGAGTCTGCAATAGCACAAGGGACGATAAGCCAATCACGATAAAACTCTTGGAAGGAAAAGAACTGAACACAATCCAATCAGCAATGAGCCCACTAATGATAAAAAGTATGGCATCTAGCGTAAGTAATATCAGTGTTTTTTTGTATCGTGAATGCTTCGATGATACCATGCAAGTCCTCATGCACTAATTTGGACAGACCTTCCCCAACCCAGAAAGTTCTGGAAACGGGGTATATACAGCCACTCTTTTTCAGGACGAACCTACAAAAAAGATGGTAAGGATAGAGACAAATGTATCGCACATACATCCCATCCCACGGCTAGATTGAAGCCTATCATTCTTCTATGCCCATGTAAACTAGATTCAGAGAAATACTCGTATCCATTGACTAGATTTCTTTGCTGATTGACATATAAATAAGCGAAATATGAGACATTTGAAAAATTCCAACAAAACATCAAAAGACCAAGTT
>SAAM01000612.1 GCA_009929415.1 Clostridia bacterium
ATGTTACAAATAAACTCTCACGCAAAAAAATGGAGATTTACGTCATGAAGAAAAAGTTTGTATTGACTCTGGCGCTGGTTCTCATGGTTGCAGTAACTGTATCTGCATTCCCGGTAGAAATGACTGGTTCAATCAAGGCCGGCTATAAGTTGACCTTCGATCCGTTCACCTTTAGCAAGGGATTGGAAGATGATTTTGGGGTAACAAAGCCTGAAATTAATATTGATGGACTTTCAGTTTCTGGTGATTTCTGGAAGGTTGCAGTTGCCGGTGGTACTCTTGCATTCGATACCGATAATGCTATCAAGGGCACTGTGAGCATCTATCTGGACAAGGCACTTGCCGAACAGGGTGTTGACATGGGCGATCTTACCCTTACCGTTTCTCTTGGTAACAAGAGTACTGTAAGTGGTCTCCATGTATATACCGATCCCAACGCTTCTGTTGGTGACAATGGTTACAGAGTACGTCAGAAGGGCGCCTATTCCACTGAAGTTCAGGTTGGTTATGGTTCCATGCTGACTGCTAGCGTTTCTGTTGATCCGACCGACAAGACCAACAAGCCCTTCCAGATTAGTGCAAAGTCCACTCCTGTTGATGGGATTTCCGCTGCTGTTGCTTACACCAACTATGCAGAGAATAAGTTCAGAAAAATTGCGGCTGCAGACTCCTGGTCTTTTAGCACCACAACTGGTCTACCTGTTAAGAAGACAGATAATACCAAAAATCCTGTTGATGCAGACGGTGCTATCGGTGGATCAGTTGCTGTTGACGTAGCTGCTCTTGCTGGCCTCGATTTCGGTTTGAGTGTATCTGCAATTGACACCTACTTCCTTGGAATGAAAGAGAACTACCTCCTTGCTGGCGTTAAGGCTTCCTATGAAGACATCGCAGCATATGCTGAGTATCAGCTCTTCGATGGAACAAGCAACTTGATTGGTAAGGTCACTTTCACTGGTATCGAGAATATGAGTGCCTATGCAAAGTTGACCCTTGATGACCTCAGTGCAGTTGCAACCACCGTTGGTTTCGGTGCTGACTACACCATGGGTGGCGTAACTTATGCTCTTGATGCAGAATATGCAGCCAAGGCTCTGTCTCTCACTCCTTCTGTTAAGGTTTCCTTCTAAGTTTAATTTAAAAC
The DNA here is from genome assembly GCA_009929415.1 of Clostridia bacterium. GTDB lineage: Bacteria > Bacillota > Clostridia > Peptostreptococcales > Filifactoraceae > Proteocatella. Next base: position 1,145 of record SAAM01000612.1, read on the forward strand.
TTTACATTTCAAGTGGCCCATCGTTGATGGGTCACTTTTCTATCTCCATGGTATACTCATCTCAAGGAGCATCCTATGACAACTACCGCCACAACTGTTCAAGAATACCTATCCTCCTTGACACCTGAACAACACTCAGTAATTGTACCTATTCGTTCCCTCATTCTCTCCCACCTCCCCTCAGGCTTTGTAGAAACCATTAAT
>SAAM01000613.1 GCA_009929415.1 Clostridia bacterium
GACGTTGGTGCCCACCGGCATTCCAAATGCCTCTCCAAGGGTTACTCTTATGGATGGAGCCGTTGCCACTATTACGTGCTTGCTCGGGTCTGCGAGGGCCTGCCATACCTTGTCTGTATCGTCTTTTTCGGCGATGGCTCCTGTTGGACAGACTACTATGCACTGGCCGCAGGATACGCAGTCGGTCTTGCCGAGGTCTTCTTCGAACGCGCAGCCTACGTGGGTCTTAAAGCCCCTGTCGTTCACGCCGATTACGCCTACGCTCTGTAGCTTGCTGCAGGCCGCGACGCATCTTCTGCACAGGATGCACTTGTTGTCGTCTCTGTACATGTGTATCGCAGAGTCGTCAGTCTTGTATACCTGGTTGTGGCCGTCAAATTTGGCCTCGTCGTCTACCTTGAAGTCATGACATAGCTTCTGGAGCTCGCAGTTGTCGCTCCTGATGCATGAGAGGCAGCTGCGGTCATGAGTCGAGAGTATTAGCTCTAAGGTGAGCTTTCTCGCGGTGAGGACTCTTTCTGAATGCGTGAGTATCTCCATTCCTTCTGAGAGCGGATGCACGCATGATGCTACGAGGTTTCTGGCTCCCTTTACTTCTACTACGCATATCCTGCAGGCGCCTATCTCGTTTATCTCCTTGAGATAGCAGAGGGTAGGGACCTCTATGTTGATCTGGTTGCAGGCCTGCAGTATGGTCAGCCCTTTGGGAAACTGATATGATATATTGTTTATCTTAACGTTTACGGTACTCATCTTTTCCTCCTTGACATTCAGTGGACTATTTTTTTATTATGGCGCCGAATTTGCATTTCTCCATGCAGGCTCCGCACTTGATGCATTTTTCGAGATCTATCCTGTGGACCTTCTTTACTTCGCCTGTGATAGCATCTGCCGGGCATACTCTCGCGCATGCGGTGCAGCCTACGCACTTGTCTTCGAGGATGTAGTAGCTGAGAAGGCTTCGACATACCTTTGATGGACATGTCTTATCCTTTATGTGCGCTATATATTCGTCCCTGAAATAGTTGAGCGTTGAAAGCACAGGGTTTGGCGCTGTCTGTCCGAGTCCGCACAGTGAGTTCTGCTTGATGTGATTGCTCAGCTCTATCAGCTTGTCTATGTCTGCCATCTCGCCCTGGCCCTTGGTTATCCTCTCGAGGATCTCGAGGAGCCTCCTGGTTCCTATCCTGCAAGGGGAGCATTTGCCGCAGCTCTCGTCCACGGTGAACTCGAGGAAGAATTTGGCTATGTCTACCATGCAGTTGTCTTCGTCCATTACTATAAGTCCGCCTGAGCCCATCATGGAGCCTATGGCTATGAGGTTGTCATAGTCTATCGGGGTGTCTAT
>SAAM01000614.1 GCA_009929415.1 Clostridia bacterium
GTATTACCAATGCTTTGAAGCCATTGACGGCAGGGAGTGTTTCATCCCTTACCATTTTTCAGGTGAGTTGTTGGTGGTTCTGACCCAAGAGGATAGGTTGGCTGAGTCAAGAGAAGGAGCGAAGCGGCTCTTGACTCAGCTAAGCTGTTCTCTTATCCTATAAAACCAACAAAACACCTTATGCTGCTTGTAACTTAGCTAACTCTTCCTGCAGGCGTTCTGCAGGTGTTGCATAGCCCATTATTTTTCTCGGTCTGTCGTTGATCGTATTAGTTACTGCCAGTAAATGTGCATAAGACAATGGACGCAGAGTGACTCCCTTTGGGATAAATTCTCGGAGCATGCGGTTGTGCCTCTCGTTCGTTCCTTTCTCCCATGAAGCATACGCATGAGTAAAGAAAACCTGAACATCTTCAGTAATGCCTTCGATAAGCGACAGACTTGAAAACTCAGATCCGTTATCAGTTGTTAGGGTCTTAAACTGTTCCAGTCCCTGTTTTCTCATCAAATCAAGAACACCTTTTTGAACCACTGTGGCACCTTTTCCCCAAACTTTCTTCGTTAGACAGTAGCGGGTTTTCCGTTCAACCATAGTGATGATGACAGGCTCATTTTTTATTTTCTTGCCTAATACTAAATCGACTTCCCAATGCCCAAAATCTTCTCTAGAGAGTATTTCTGGATCGCGTTCTTCGATACTGCGACCTAAGTGCTTAGCGTTATGACCTTTCGGTTCCGAAACGTTTTTCTTGCGTGGCCGCATCCGGGTCTTCATAGGTAAATCGATATTACGGATTGGGAGTACGGCAGCATTGATCAAGGCGTAAACTGTTTTCGTGCATGGTACGCGTTCGTCAGGGTGCGATTTTCTGTAAGAGTGTACAAAAGTATCCACACTATGAATCCGTAACCCCTTCATGGGTGCTAGATTTTCAGGTAATGCAGCAAGGAAAGCTGCAGAATATTTATGATGATTCCGCGCATGCGAGTTCTCACGATTTTCTTTGTAAACCCGAGCGCCTGAGGCGGCAATATACTGCTCGTAATAATTGTGTTGATAGTCAAGTTGGCGCGTTCTGCCGCGTTTCAACTCACGAGAAACAGTCGATTGGCTGACTCCTAATTCACGCGCCATCTCCGCTTGTTTATAGGTGCCGATTTTAGCCATCTGTTCCAGCTTTCCCCGTTGAATATCAGTAAGGTGTGTGAAGGTGCGGTTTTCTATGATACAATTATTATTAGTCATGTAGATACCCCTTATACTTTTGGTTTGGTCGCTAACAAGTATATCGTATCTACATGATTTTTTCGTTTATTTCCTTATGCATTTCATTTTACAATTTACC
>SAAM01000615.1 GCA_009929415.1 Clostridia bacterium
GAGCTTTTGGTAGATGCCGGAGCTCTGCCCTTTGTTGTAGCGCCTGAGGGTGTCTGCGTCCGGAGATTCGAATCCTGTTATTATCTCTCTCAGGCCGCACTTCTTCAGCTCCGGAATCAGGTCCTTGTTTTCTACGACAAAATCTGCCCTCAGATATGCAATCAGGCTCTTTGTGCTGCCGGAAGTACTTACGCTGCCGGTTGTGCAAGCATTGCCGGCGCCGTAATTATGGCTGGATTTTCTTGAGGCGCGGATGAAATCAAGGGCATCTTCTCTCGTTATGAGAAAGCTGTCATCTATTATCCATATGTGCTCTGAATCGATAGCATTTATTTCTTCCATCAGCTTTTCATAATCCGGCCGCAGATACCTTCCACTGTTTAGAAGCCTGCAGTAGCAGAAGCTGCAGCCGTAGGGGCATCCGGAGCCTCCCTTCACGAGGGCCAGTGATTTTTTATCTATGTAGCGTGTCCTGTTTTTTACGGATTCGAAAAACTTCCTGTCAGGGATTATGCTTTCTTCCTTTTCGAGGATGTCCTGCTCTCCAGGTATCCAGATGCCTTTTTCTCTGCCTGGTGCATCGGACTCAATATAAAAAACATCGACTCCCTTGTGAAAAGCCTCTCCTCTCATGAAGCTCCTGATGAATCCTCTGTAGGTCTCAAGGCTCTGAGAAAAGAAAATGTAGTCTATAGCTTCATCCTGAAATGTTTTGCGGTTGAGCTGGGCGTGGACTCCCGAGACCATTATCCTTGCAGAAGGGAATGTCTTTCTCCACCGCCTTGCCGTCTTTATTATCAGATCCTCTGCGACATTGTAGCCGCTTAGTATTATGAGGTCAGGGACTTCAGAATCAGGGGCCTTCATCTCAAAGAGCGGATCTATAATATATGACGGGATATTTTCCTGTGAAAGCACGGTCTGCAGGTATATGAGCTCGAGCGGCTCCGTTATTATGGGCTCGAAGGCTGAAAACAGGGTCTTCTGCCTGACTTTTTCAAGAAATACGGTCATCATTTCTCCTTGTATACCCTGTGTCTGCAGGGATATCCTTTATATGAAAAATACGGGGTCAGCTTCTGGAGTATACAGTTTATGATCGGATTGCTGTGATGAATGTGGAGGTATTTTTCAACCTCCTCGCAGCCGAGCTTCGACTTGGTTTCCTCAGATGTCTGTCCAAAATTTATGGCATTTGAGCCTCTCTTGATGCCTTCTTTCAGTATGAAGAGGAGCATGTTCATGTAGATGTCGCAGCTTTTCACGTCCTCTTCTCTGAAGCCGCAGAACAGGAACATGAGCTCGTTTTTTCTCTCGAGGATTTGCACGAAGGCCAGAAGGTCGTT
>SAAM01000092.1 GCA_009929415.1 Clostridia bacterium
CTTCACATAGATGCGGTGCAGTCATATATGAAGCTCAGGCTGGACGTTGAAAAATGCAGTGCAGACTATCTGAGCATTTCCGGACACAAAATTCATGCAATAAAAGGAACTGGAGTGCTATATGTAAGGGATACTTCTAGATTCAATCCGGTTTTTCTTGGGGGCGGGCAGGAAAAGGGGTATCGCTCCGGTACGGAGAACACTCCGGGAATATTTGCATTTGGAAAAGCCGTAGAGCTGAATTACGGAGATTTCAACAAAAAGACGGAATATATAAGGGACCTGAGAGATTATTTCAGAGCATCCCTGGAAGAGAACATCGAAAATATAAGATTTAATTCACCTGAAGAAGGGGTATGTCATATACTGAATGTATCCTTTAAAGGAGCAAAGGCTGAGATACTGCTCCATACACTTGAAAGCAGAGGTATATATGTTTCCACGGGTTCTGCCTGTTCTTCAAAGAAGAAGGGATCTCATGTGCTCAGATCTCTCGGGCTAAGAGATATAGAGATAGAAGGGGCTATAAGGTTCTCGCTCTCTTCTCTCAACACCAAAGAGGAAATAGACATCTGCATTTCAGAGCTGAAAGCTGCAGTTGAAGATATAAGGATGATTACGAAATTTGGAAGGAGATAGTATGTTCAATACCATAATAATCAGAAATGGTGAAGTGGCTATAAAAGGAGAAAACAGACCTGTATTTGAAAAGAAGCTTATGACTAACATCAAGAAGGCACTTTACGGAATGCAGATTCAGGGATATAAGGTCTACAAGGGAGAGGGAAGGATATATATAGATGCCGATCCCGAAATAATGGACCAGGTTATTGAGAAAGTGAGAAATGTATTCGGAGTTGTAACTCTCAGCCCTGCAATTAAGGCTGAGAAGGGATATGAAAAGCTCAAGGAGATGTGTCTCGAGGTATTTGAGGATGCGATAGCAAATGGAGAATACAAGACCTTCAAGATGGACGTAAAGCGCCAGAACAAGTCTTTTCATATGACATCTCCTGAAATGACAAAGGACATAGCCGGATATATACTTTCAAAGCATGGAGACAAGATAGGTGTAGATGTATTCAAGCCTGAACTGACTGTCTACGCTGAATTCAGGGACAATCTTAACATAGTGTACGCCAGAAAAATAGACGGAGCAGGAGGCATGCCTGTTGGGATAAACGGAAAGGTGGCAACGCTGCTTTCCGGAGGGATAGACTCACCTGTAGCAACTTATCTTGCCTCAAAGAGAGGACTCGAGATTGAAGCCGTACATTTCCACAGCTTCCCGTTCACGAGCGAGAAATCCATGCAGAAGGTGGAACAGCTGGCAAAGATCGTGTCGCTTTACACTGGAAGCATCAAGATACACATGGTCAACCTTCTTCCCGTTCAGAAGGAGATTGCAGAAAAATGTCCAGAAGAGCTTATGACAATACTCTCCAGAAGATTCATGATGAGAATAGCTGAGAGGATAGCTAATCAGACAGGATGCGGAGCCCTTGTGACTGGAGAGAGCATAGGACAGGTAGCTTCTCAGACGATAGAAGGACTGACTGCAACAAATGATGTAGTGAGGACCATGCCGGTTATAAGACCGCTGATTTCATTTGACAAGGAAGATATCATAAAGATAGCGAGGAACATAGAAACCTTTGAAACCTCAATAATACCGGAAGAAGACTGCTGCACAGTATTTCTGCCAAAGAGACCCGCAACAAAGCTGAAGCTTGAAAAGATATACAAGGCTGAAGAAGCTCTTGATATTGAAAAGCTGGTTTCAGAAGCTATCGAAAATTCAACAGTTGTGGATGTCTAAGCACATTTTCTCAACTTAATGATCAGAGTATATCTTTTTGGGTTAGAAATAGAATGGTGAGTCATATGATAAGAAAATTTGAGATAAGAGATACCGCAGCCGTTATGCAGGTCTGGCTGGAAACAATCGTAGAAGCACATGATTTCGTGAATGAAAGTTACTGGCATGGCGCCATTGACAATATGAGGACAAACTATCTTCTCAACAGCGAGAGCTATGTCTATACGGTTAACGGTGGCATCGTAGGTTTTATATCAATCATCGAAGATAACACTATAGGAGCTATATTTGTAGAAAAGCCTTTTCAGAAAAAAGGTATTGGTACCCAGCTCATGGACTGCGTAAAGGAAAATCATGAAAAGCTGTATATTTCAGTATATGAAAAAAATGAACATGCCCAGGAATTTTTATCCAGGGAAGGGTTCAGCTTTGAATACAGACAGCATGATGAGAATACAAATGAAACAGAGCTGCTTTATATATGGGAAAAGAGAGAAAATGAACTATAAGATGATTATACAGTTTGACGGTGGAAGGTACAGAGGGTTTCAGAAACAGACCGGAACAAAGGAGAATGAAAGTACAATCCAGGGTAAGCTTGAATCAGTAATCAGGACCTTTACAGGTCATGAGGTACAGCTGATCGGATGCGGAAGGACTGATGCGGGTGTCCACAGTGAAAACTACACTGCCAATTTCCATACTGAAATAAGGCTGGATGAAGCCGAGCTTCTTCATCATTTTGACATGTATCTACCTGAAGACATATTCGTAAAAGATGTCAGCATAGTGTCAGACAGATTTCATTCAAGATATAATGCGCATTCAAAGACATATCAGTACAGAATTTCCACAGACAGAAACCGAAACGTATTCACAAGAAAATATTCATATCATATAAACGAAATGCCGGACATGGAGAAAATGAGGACTATGGCTCAGGAATTCATCGGGGAGAAGGATTTTTCTGGATTTACCAACCTTAAGTCAAAAAAGAAGTCAACAGTAAGAAAAATATACCGTATCGACATTCATCAGGATAAAAACGGCGAGATAATGATTGACATAGAAGGAAACGGCTTTCTTCAGAATATGGCAAGGATAATCGCAGGGACCATTCTTGAAGCCGGCACGGGAAATAGAGATACTGAATCTGTCAGAAAAATATTCAGTGGCGGGGCAAGAGAAGATGCAGGAGCAATGCTTCCATCGCAGGGACTCAAGCTCTTAAATGTAAAATACTAACGAAACCGAGAGGCGGACATGGATTACAGACAGGCGCTCAATTATATAGAAAACACAGGAAAATTTGGTTCCAGGCTCGGACTTGAGAATGTTTCGAGGCTTTTGGACATATTAGGGAACCCTCACAGAGATTTAAGGATAATTCATGTAGCTGGCACAAATGGAAAGGGTTCCACATGCTCTTTCATAAACAGCATGCTGATTTATCAGGGGTATAATGTAGGCCTCTACACATCTCCCTATCTTGAAGAATTCAATGAGAGGATAAAGATAAACAACGTCAATATTTCAGATGAGGATCTTGCTCAAAGTGTAAGCAGAGTAAGCGATGCAATCGGTCAGATGATTGAAGAAGGGTGCGATCACCCAACTGAATTTGAGATAATAACTGCGTGCGCATTTCTTTATTTCAGAGACAGGGATGTGGACTTTGCCGTGATAGAGGTTGGCCTTGGAGGAAGACTGGATGCTACTAATGTGTGTATTCCTCTGGTAAGCGCCATAACTTCGATAAGCATGGATCATACGGAGTATCTTGGTGACACACTTGCCCGGATCGCATTCGAAAAAGGCGGTATCATCAAAAATAAGCGGCCGGTGGTGCTTTATCAGCAGTCTGATGAGGTGGAATCTGTCATATCATCGATATGCAGTGAAAGGGATTCTGAGCTGTTCATAACGGAAAATGATAAAATTGAATATATATCAGAGGGGATGAGTTCTCAGAGCGTGAATCTCGAAGTGATGGGTCACTTTTATTCAGGAATCGAGATAAGCCTTCCTGGACGTCATCAGGCGAGAAATCTTGCGGTTGCGCTGAGCGTGCTACGTCTGCTCGAGATTTCTTCTGACATATCGCAGGTTGATACAGAAGCTCTCTACAGGTCCATAAGAGAAACCCGTTGGCCTGGAAGGATGGAAGTGATAAAAACTGAGCCGCTGACTATAATAGATGGGGCACATAACCCGGACGGCGCAGCGATACTAAGCGAATCAGTCGACAGATATCTCGTCGGAAAAAAGATAAACCTTGTATTTGGAATGCTCAGAGACAAGGATATATTATCCGTTGCAAAACTGCTCGCAGTCAGAGCGGACCGGATCATAATAACTGAGCCTGAAAGCCCAAGGGCCGCATCCTCAGCAGAAGTGCACGGAATAATACTGGAGGCATTAAGAGGAGAAGATGTACCAGATATAACAGAGATTCCTGATATAGAAGAGGCCGTCAGACATGCTCAGAGCATGGCAGGAGATGGCGAGGCGGTGATATATGCAGGATCGCTCTATATGATAGGCAGAGTGAGATCTCTGCTGAGGAAAATGTATGATATACAATAAATACTGCGCCTCATTCTATACAAAAAAACCAAATGATGATAAAATGATTCATATAAACAAAAAATATTATTAATTCTAAAGGAGAACACAATATGTCAAATCCAGTAGTAACCATGGAAATAAAAGACAGAGGAACGATTAAGATAGAATTATATCCTGAGATAGCGCCAAATACGGTAAACAATTTCATATCGCTTGTAAAAAAAGGATATTATGATGGACTTAAATTCCACAGAGTAATAAGAGGATTCATGATCCAGGGTGGAGATCCGCAGGGAACAGGTGCGGGTGGCCCGGGATATTCTATAAAAGGCGAATTTTCTTCGAATGGACACAAAAATGATCTGATTCACGAGCCTGGAGTTATATCTATGGCGAGAACTATGGCTCCAAACTCTGCCGGATCGCAGTTTTTCCTGATGACTTCAAACAGCCCTCATCTTGACGGACAGTATGCTGGCTTTGGTAAAGTAATTGAAGGTCTTGAAATCGCAATGGACATAGAAAAAGTTAAGACTGGCTTTGGAGACAAGCCAAAGGCTGATGAAATAATGGAAAAAGTAACTGTAGAGACATTTGGCGCTGAGTATCCTGAACCTGAGAAAATGTAGTTTTTCTTAGAGATATAATTTGCGCTATTGACTTAGAGCTTTTCTGAATATATAATGTAAGTGTATCGATATTTCTGGCGGATAAGTGGAGAATACCACGTGAGATATCGATAAATAACAGCCGACCGCCTGGGCAACACTATGAGATACTGCCCGGTATGGTTGACGCTACAAAAATGACTAACTCAAGGCAGTTCCTTACGGGGCTGCTTTTTTTATTTTTAATACAAGGAGGACTGGATATGGAATTCAAGCAGTGGCAGGGATTTGAAAAAGGTAGCTGGGTTGATGAGATTAACGTCAGCGATTTCATATTGAATAATTACACTCTGTATGATGGAGACGAAAGCTTTTTATGCGGTGCCACGGAGAGAACTCAGAAGATGATGGACAAGCTTAACATCCTCTTTGAGCAGGAGAAAAAGTCGGGAGGAGTACTCGGTATCGATGTAGATACAGTGGCATCTCTTACCCACTTCAAGCCCGGGTATCTGGATAAGGAAAATGAAATAATAGTAGGACTTCAGACGGACAGCCCTCTTAAAAGAGCAGTCAATCCTTTTGGGGGAATAAAGATGACAAGAGAAGCCTGCAGGGAGTATGGCTATGAGCTGTCAGAGAAGGTAGAGAAGGAATTCAGCTTCAGGACTACTCATAATGATGGAGTTTTCAGGGCATATACAGACGAGATGAAGACAGCAAGAAAATCCGGTGTAATAACGGGGCTCCCAGATGCATATGGAAGAGGAAGAATAATTGGAGACTACAGAAGAGTAGCGCTTTATGGAGTGGATGTTCTTATCGAAGAGAAAAACCTTGATAAGAAGAGAATCGGCGAAAGCGTAATGGACGTAGACTCTATAAGAGCATTGGAGGAGCTTTATCAGCAGATAGCATTTCTCAAGAAGCTCAAGGAGATGGCGATGTCTTACGGATATGACATATCAGAGCCGGCAAATGATGCAAGAGAGGCTGTGCAGTGGCTTTATTTTGCATATCTAGGTGCCATAAAGGAGCAGAACGGTGCCGCGATGTCACTTGGAAGAACAAGCACATTCCTGGACATCTATATAGAAAGAGACATTGCATCAGGTACGCTTGATGAATCTTCTGCTCAGGAGATCATAGATGATTTCGTAATGAAGCTCAGGATGGCAAGGCATCTGAGAACAAGGGACTACAATGAGCTTTTTGGCGGAGACCCGATGTGGATAACTGAGTGCGTAGGCGGGATGACACTGGAGGGAAAGAGCATGGTTACCAGAAACTCCTTCAGGATACTCAATACCCTCTATAATCTTGGACCATCCCCTGAACCAAATCTTACAGTGTTATGGGCACAGAATCTTCCAGAAGGATTCAAGAAATTCTGTTCAAAGGTGTCAATCGATACAGATTCGATTCAATATGAAAATGATGACCTCATGAGACCGGAATTTGGAGATGACTATGCCATAGCGTGCTGTGTATCCGCCATGAAGATAGGAAAGCAGATGCAGTTCTTCGGAGCCAGAGCAAATCTTGCAAAGCTTCTGCTGATAGCGCTAAACGGCGGAGTGGATGAAAATACTGGCATGCAGGTTGGACCTCTGGGAGAAAAATATGAAGGAGATTTCCTTGAATATGACACTGTGCTGGAAAAGCTTGACTTCTACAGAGAGTGGCTTGCAAAGCTATATGTAAACACTATGAACATAATCCATTACATGCATGACAAATATGCATACGAAAAGCTTCAGATGGCGCTTCATGACACTGACGTAGAGAGGCTTATGGCGTTTGGCGTGGCAGGACTTTCTGTGCTTGCAGATTCACTCTCAGCTATAAAATATGCAAAGGTAAAGCCTGTCAGAGACGAAAAAGGCATAATAATTGATTTTGAGGTTGAAGGAGATTTTCCGACATACGGAAATGATGACGACAGGGTAGACCAGATCGCAGTGGACCAGATAGTAAGATTCCATGAATCGCTGAAGAAAAATCCGACATACAGGAATGCGAAGCACACGCTTTCGGTCCTTACCATAACTTCGAATGTAGTATACGGCAAAAAGACAGGCTCGACTCCGGA
>SAAM01000616.1 GCA_009929415.1 Clostridia bacterium
TCCAAAGTAAAGATTCTCTCCTCTCCACTCAACCTCTCCCCGCTGAAAATCTACTGTTTCGCTTCTTGGGTGAATCTTTGCGGGAAAAAATGGAGCAGAAATCCCCTCATTTACTATCATTCTGTATGCATCCAGACCTCTGGTGAAAAACCAGTGAGACTCCTCATCAGGAGCTCCAAAAACTCTTCCAAATGATTGATCAACAGGTACCCAGCCTATCCCTTCATAGTATACCTCTGCCCAGTCATGAAGATTTTTGTTACCAGGGTGCATCATCCATCCGCTCTCCCATTTTGCCGGTACACCTGCGCACCGTGCCATTGTTATAAATAGCAGGGATACCTGGCCGCAATCTCCGTGTCTGTTAGTTAGTACATATTCGGGAATATTTTCAATTGTTGAGTACTCCCTTGCACTTGCCCAAGGGAAGTTTTTGTTTATCCATGTAAAAATGCTTTTTATCTTTTTGTATGGATTTGTCTCATCTCCCACTGCCTCTTTAACGGCAGCCCTTATATTGTCACTGAATTTTATATGCTCTCCGCTCTCTGAAGTATACTCTTTATAAATTGAAGACTCCATATTGTAATCCTTAAGAAGGTCGGGATTAAAAGGGAAGTATTGATTGTAAGATGAGTAGGAGAGTTCGTATCCAAAAACAGCCGGTTCCCCTGCTTTTACAACTCCCTCCATGTATATGCTTTTGTGAATATTGCTGTCAGAGGCAATTATATAATCAGGCTGCGAGGTTGAGATTAATCTTATCTCTTTGTGCACAGGTACATCTGTTCTTGGATATGGCATCCATACTCTTATGGTCTCTCCTGCAGGTACCTCATCGGCTTTAACGGTAAGAGTATAGCGGATCTTCATCCTGACAGGAGCAGAGAGGGTAGTGATGGCCTTAGGGATATACCAGGCGAGCAGGCGGTCCAGCGAGTCGCTCTGTCTTCCATTTGCCCCTTCATAGAACTTAGCAGCAATAGAGTCAATTCTGAAAAGATTTCGGCCTGCCGAGTGGAAATATCTCTTCTCTCCGTCGATTACCATATTCTCGATAGCATTGCTCTTCTCCCACTTTTCAATCTCTTCTGCACTAAGATTGGGATGGTATTTTTTTATATAGTTAAATATGGTAGTATCTTTTTGTGAAAAATCTCTCTCAATCCTCTCCATCCGCTCAATGCTGAAATTCATCTCCCAGCGCTCTGCCGGGGTGAGGGAGTCGTTTGTCAGGGCTAGTCTGATCATCTTTTTTGCTTCAGAAAAATTACCCTTTTCAATTGTCTGCTCAATTTGCTCGACAGTTGGGAGCATATCAGAAACAGAATCTCCGCAAGC
>SAAM01000617.1 GCA_009929415.1 Clostridia bacterium
CTGTCCAGTTCCTGAGCGCTGAGCCTTTTTCCTGAGGTCACGAGCGAATATCGCCTCACACCCTGAGATTCATTATGCCTCGCGTCTGCGAGTATATCTTCTTCTGAAAGCAGGTGATATGTCTCTGAAAAAGTTTCGTAATGAGATGACTGGCTGCAGAATCTGCAGTTTTCAGAGCAGCTCCCGCTCTTTGCGTTTATTATGGTACAGAGATCAAAGTGGTCCTTGCTAAATCTTCTTCTCAGATTGTCGGCTGCAGAAAGAAGCTCATCCAGAGGCGATTCAAAAAGCTCCAGTGCCTGACGGCGCGTTATCAGTTCCATGAGCGTCTCTGCCTTCTGATAATCGGAACCAGCTTTTTGCCAAGGAATCCGCATATAATGCAGGTCGTGATGTCTCCCGGAATGAACATCATCATGCCATAGGTGAGCGCCGCCTTTACACCGAGAGGGCTGTCTATCATAAAATTCGATATCATGTAAAGGTATGGGACTCCGATGAGATATACCGTGAAGAGTCCTGCAAGGCTTGCTCCCAGGACATGAAAGAATCCAGGATTTTCAAATCTTTCAACTATTTTTCCCGTAAGATATGAGCCTGCCATGAATCCTACCAGATATCCGAATGTAGGCTGAAATATATATCCGATTCCTCCGCCTTTGGTAAATACGGGAATCCCTATGAGTCCTATTGCTATATATATTCCTGTAGACATGGCTCCCAGCCTTGATCCGAGGAGTATCCCCGCCAGAGTGGTGAACATGAGCTGCATGGTGAACGGCACATACGGAAGAGGAACCTTTATGAATGCTCCTATTGCTATAAGCGCTGCAAAGAGAGAGCACAGAATCATCTCTTTTGTACTTATTTTTCTTTTTATTCCTAATGATGTTTCCAAAATTACCTCCTGAATTAACTGTTATATTATAGTCTATAGCTGATCAGTTTTTCTCATTATATAACTAAAGAAAACCCATGTCAACCAAAATTTATTTTTGGTTGACATGGGTTTCTGTCAGATTTGCTTATGGTTGATTTTTCGCTAAACAGTCTTTACTATTTCAAAAATCTCGCTCAGTTCATTTATTTCATAGTGAGGGACTATATCTGATGCCTTTTCGTCAAAGCGGTTGAGCCAGCAGGTGTCCATACCCATGTTCATCCCGCCCAGTATGTCCGCATTAAGCGAATCTCCTACTATGAGAGTCTTCTTTGGATCATATTCCGGTATCTGCGCCGTCACGGTCTCAAAGAATTCTCTCATCGGCTTCTGATAACCAATGTCATCCGAAACGAAAATCTTCTCAAAATATGTGTCCATCTTCGCATCCGAGAGCCT
>SAAM01000618.1 GCA_009929415.1 Clostridia bacterium
TGTAACCTCTCTAGTTTATTCATACTCCAAACAACTCTTTTTTAATCTCTCTTATTTTCAACTCCTTTTGGCGCTGTCTTAACTGAATCTCGGCATCCACGTTACCACCTTCTGCTTGCTTCACGAGAGATACATCCATGTTGTATTCTCCTATCGCAATGCCTAATTCATACATCTTCTTCAGTGGATGGTCTTCTGTTCCAATATCATCAAGAAAAATCAGAGCATCCTCCTTGGATAGATCAAGCAAAGTGACAATTCTTGCCGGGGAGTATTTTAATGCTGCCCAATTCCTTACTTTTACAAGTATGTGACTATCATATGTTGCCATTATACTCTTGACCATTAATTGTTACAATAATATTTGAATCAAACCTCTTCATTCTGTCAATAACCATCTGACAGTGCTTAGGAGTAATTTCCATTGCATAGCAATTTCTATGAAGCTGATGAGAAGCAACCATTGTCGTTCCGGATCCAATGAATGGATCATAAACCGAGTCATTAATAGCTGAGTTGTTCATTATTGGCCTAGCCATGCACTCAATTGGTTTTTGTGTACCATGTCCTGAAACCCCTTCTCTCTCCCGGACGCTTTTTGATGATAGGTTTTGTATATCCCACACTGACATTACATTTCTTGCACCCTGCCAGTTGTGTCTCTGTCCCTTTTTCACACCATACCAGCATGATTCATGCTTCCAGTGGATATCTCCTCTGGACATGGCACAAGTATTTTTGTTCCATATTATTTGAGATATCAGGCTGAATCCGGCTTCCTCTATATCAGTGGCAAAGACATGTGTAAAAAGAGCCCCATGCCATATGTATACTACATTACCTGGGAAGAGAACATACGCGTTAAACCATGAAGGATTATCATCATTTGTAACTTTGCTTACAGACTTAATCTTTCCTCCTACTTTGGCCCTCCAGCTTGGATCATAATTCACTCCGTAAGGAGGATCTGTTACCATCAACATGGGCTTGGTTCCTGCTAGTAGCTTAGCAACATCCTCAGAGCATGTGCTATCTCCACAAAGAAGACGATGCTTCAGATTACCAAGGGAGAATTCAATAATATCTCCAAGTACTATATCCGTCTGCAGATCTTCCGGTTCTTCGTAATCATCTTGCTCGGCCTTTAATTCAGGCTCATCAGAGAGCATATTGGAAAAGTCCATATTTATTGGACTCATATCTAAATTAAAGATGGAGAGGTCATCTTCAGATATTTCATACTTGTCAAACAAGATGGTATCCGGGTTCTTTTGGGCAAAAATGGAGTTCTGAGCAGCTATCTCTGCAACTGCGTCTCTTTTATCCTCTGCATAAATT
>SAAM01000006.1 GCA_009929415.1 Clostridia bacterium
AGCCCTCTCCCGGCGTATTCATGAATGAGTTTTCAAATCTCATGAAGGAACACGATCTCGCAATCCCTTTCGTAGATTTCATGGAGGAAGATCCGGCGGGGTCGATTGAGAAAATACTGAGCCTGCTTGGTAATAAGTAGCCCTGTCAGATTATTGTAATCCTACCAGCAGTCCAGGCAGTCGAGGCTGTACTTGCTCTTTATCTCCTTTTCTTCAGGACTCTGGTTAGGATCTGCCACCATATCCCTTACTGCATCATAAATCATCATCTGCTGCTCTGGCGTCATCTGGTCGATCATTTCTACGATATTTCTTGCTATAGTGTTCATATGTTTTCTCCTTTTTAATTGGTTTTTCAGCTTACTTTTCTGATTATGCGGTTTGCCTTGCCTTCGCTCCTTGCTATCGTTCCTGATTCCATGAGGCTCACGAAGACTGATATCCCAAGCGAGCTCTCGAGCTTTTTGCGTATGTGGTTTGAAAGTGAGGAAAGGCTGTTTGCATCTCCTGATGAAATCCTCTGTGAGACTTCAACCTGTACCTCGAGGGTATCAAGCACTCCCTGCTTGCTGACAACGAGCTGATAATGGGGCTCTATGCCTTCTACGGAAAGAAGTTCATGCTCTATCTGGGATGGATACACGTTGACTCCTCTGATTATGAGCATGTCATCGCTTCTTCCTTCTATCCTTGCGAGCCTGTAATGGGTCCTTCCGCATGCGCATTTCTGGGTATATATGCGGCTGATGTCGCCTGTCCTGTATCTTATTATCGGGAAGGCTTCTTTTGTGAGGGATGTGAATACTATCTCGCCCTCTTCACCGTATGGAAGGACTTCACCGGTATTTGGGTCTATAGTCTCTATTATAAAATGGTCCTCAGCTACGTGAAGGCCGTTTTTCTCTGTACATTCCATTGCTACTCCCGGTCCCATGAGCTCGCTCATTCCGTATATGTCAAGCGCTGTGATTCCAAGCTTATGCTCTATCTCGCTCCTCATATTCTCTGACCATGGCTCTGCTCCGAATATTCCATATTTCAGCTTTGAGCTTTCTGCGGTGAGGCCCTCTTTGCTCATCTCTTCTGCAAGATAGAGTGCATAGGAAGGTGTGCATGCGAGCACCGAGCACTGATAGTCGTTCATCAGCATCACCTGGCGCTTTGTATTTCCTCCTGATACAGGGACTATGGATGCGCCGAGTTTTTCTGCTCCATAGTGTATCCCCATCCCTCCCGTGAAGAGCCCGTAGCCGTATGAGTTGTGGATTATGTCATGCTTTTTTACGCCTGCCATGGTGAAACTCCTTGCTACCATCTCTGACCAGTTGTTTATGTCGTTTCTCGTGTATCCCACTACTGTAGGCTTTCCTGAGGTCCCTGAGGATGAATGTATCCTCACTACTTCTTCCATCGGAGTCGCAAAAAGCCCGTATGGATAGTTTGCTCTCAGAAACTGTTTTTTCATGAAGGGCAGCTTTTTGAGATCCTCCAGTGTATTGATGTCTTCGGGTCTCAGGTTTTCCTTCTGCATCAGCTCTCTGTATGGCTTTACATTGTAATACACTCTCTCGAGAGTGGCCTTGAGCCTCTCGAGCTGTATCTTTTCTAGCTCGCTGTGATCCATACATTCGTAATATTCATTCCAGTACATTTTTGTTTCCTCCTTATTTTTGAGTATAAAAAAACCTCCATCCCACAAAGGGACGAAGGTATTAATTTCGCGGTACCACCCTAATTAGTTATATACTAACTCAGCTCTTTCGGACACGAGGCATGGCCTGATGTCTTATCCATGTAACGGTAGAATCCCGTCCGGGCTTACTGCAATTTCGGCCTGGAAACTCAGGAGCGAACTTCAAGAGCGTTTACTATGGAACTGCTTTCAGTCAGTGGCAGTTCTTCCCTGGATAATAAATCAGCTGTTTACTTTTCTCCATCAAAGTTTTTATTTATTCACTTTTTAGAATAATACCAAAATTCAAGCGCTGTGTCAACACATTTTTAAATAAAAATAAAAAAAAGCAGGAATTATTTCTGTATTCAAACAGATATTCCTGCATTTTTGTATGTTTACCATTCCATTTTGTCAAGGATGTACTTATAGTATTTTTCCCTGATTTCCCTGAGGCTCCTCTTTCTTATGAGGACTCTGTCGTCGGTCTTTGTCCTGAATTCAGTATCTACTGAGCTTACGTGGTCCATGTTCACGATATAGCTCTGATGGCATCTCAGGAATCTCCTGTTTTCGAGCCTCAACTCTATGTTGTCGAGCTTGTCGTATATCTTGTACCTTTCTTTGTCCAGCGTGTGTATTATTACCGCCGTGTTCTTGCTCTCCAGATAAACTATGTCTGCATACCTTATGTTGTGTATCCTGCCCTTGATGTTTATGGTAAGGCTCTTTTCGTTTGCCTCTACTTCTTTTATATATTTGTCCAGAAGCGTCCTGAGCTTTTCATGATCCAATGGCTTGAGAAGATACCCGAAAGCGAATACATCATAGCTTTCGAGCGCAAATTCCGGTGATGTGCTCATGAATATTATCTTTACGTTTTCGGAGTACTGCCTGATCTTTTTTGAGATCTGCATGCCGTTTTCTCCGCTCATGAATATGTCCATGAATATGATGTCAAAGACTCTCAGTTCATCCATATATTCCGCAAGGAGATCTTCACCTTTTTCAAATTCCGATGCCTGATAGTTGTGCGGATTGCTCTCAAAGTATCCGGATACATATCTTCTTATATTTTCTCTGTCCTTCGCGCTGTCATCACATATTGCTATGTTTATCATATAGAACCTCTAAGCTTATGATTTTTTGATTACTGTGCTGATTTTCCATTTTCCGCTAAGATAATATGCCGTAGCGAGCGCTGTGGAACCCAGGCTTGCCACTGGTGCTGCAAGTCCTATGCCCATGAGACCCCAGTCAAACGTAAGCCCGAATATATAGGCTGCCGGCACTCTGAGAAGAAGCGCTGACATTATCCCTGTTATAGATGCGAACGTGGTGTGTCCTGCTCCTGTTATCAGTCCGTTTATACAGAAAATCAACGGCACTATTATATAATCAAGCGATAATGTGTTAAGGTATGTGACTCCTGCCTTTATCATTTCAGGATCGTTGTCAAATACCGCTATTATCTGCTCCGGAAACATCTGGGTTATTGTGAATATTGGAAGAGATATTCCAAGCGCCACAGCTATTCCAATGTACATAGTATGCTGTGCTCTTTTTATCTCTCCTGCTCCTATATTCTGAGCTACCATTGCTGACACGGATGATCCCACTGCTATTGCGGGAAGTATCGCGAAGGAGTTGTATTTGGATATTACTCCGAGAGCTGCTGATGCCTTTACTCCAAAGCTGTTAACAAGCCCTGTCATAACAAGGAAGGATATGTTTACCGCTACATTTTGTATTGAGGTAGGAATCCCGACCTTCATAAGCATCCTGAACTTGTCTGCGTGGAATTTGAAGGATTTGAGCCTGAAATCGAACATGAAGTCCGTATTCTGAAGATACAGTATGCACAGCACCATGCTTGCCGCCTGTGATACTATCGTCGCTATGGCTGCACCTCTTGCGCCCATTCCAAAGTATCCTACCAGTATCAGATCAAGTACTATATTTACTACGCATGCTATGGTAACAAAGTAAAGTGGCCTCTTGCTGTCTCCCAGGCCTCTCATTATAGCGCTCAGTGCGTTGTACCCGAAGATGAATACGGATCCAAGCACGGTTATCTGAAGATATTCTCTCGCCTGTGCAAATGCCTCTGGTGGTGTCTGTATGAGATTGAGGATAGGGGTCGCGAGGATCATCATCGCCACGGTTATGACTACTGCGGCTGCGAGCAGCGAAATCATCATGGTGCTTATCGATTCTACTGCTGATTTTCTGTCCCTCGAGCCCATGTACTGGCCTATTACGACCGTACCTCCTACGCTGAGGCCTATCACTATATTGGTTATTATGAATGTTACCTGACCGCCTATGTTTACCGCTGAAATACCTACCGCCCCGCCAAAACGGCCTACTATAAGCATGTCTGCGACATTATAAAGCGACTGTACGATATTTGAAATCATAAATGGAAGCGCAAATGTTATAAGCTGCCTTACAACGTTGCCCTGTGTTAAATCATTTCCTGTCTTGCTCATTTGTTCTCCAATCTAAATATGTTTAATTTCTCATTTATGATTATATCATACAATGCCCTATTTTAGAACGGTATTGTATCATAATTGTCTATCTTATATAAAGATTTCCTGCGAGTATTTCCTGGATTTTCTCAGTCGGGATGACAAATTCGATAACACCCATGTATCCCGGAGCTACTTCATACTTGTCGAATGAGATCACGAGCTTTGAATCTTCGTTTATATAGAACTGCTGATCTACAGCTATCTTTTCAAATCCCTCATCTCCCATTATCTCGGTCTCTCCCTTGAGCCAGTATGTCCTGTTTTCATCCTCTTTCATCTGCTGCTTCATCTGCTCCTTTATATTACTGCTTATGACATCGATATAGCTTTCATCCCTGAAGAGGCTCGGGAGGGTTATCATAACCTCGTTCTTCTTGTCTATAGTGTCATATCTGAACTGAGTCGAGGACGAACCCACTGTGTTTACTACATATCTTCCTATGGAAAGTATCTGGTCGTTGTCTGTCTTTATAACGAATCCGGAGTCTACTCCCAGATGTCCCCCGTCTGCAAATTCCTCCATCTGAGCCACTTCCTTTTCGAACTGCTCAAAGAGCTCCTTATTCTCATCTATATATCTGCTGTTGAGCGATTTCTGGAGCTCCTCGTTATCCATGCCTTCTATTATCGGAGTCTGGATTTCCGCATTGTATGTGCCCTCGTCATAGCTTTGCTGACTGAAATTGATTACTCTTACGAGGCTTCCTATCAGCGGTATCTCCGCCACTGAGTCTGCAAATGCGGGGCTGATGTTTACCGCGCCTGTGAACAGCAGCGCTGCCGCCGCTGCAATACCTGCGATGCTTTTTATTCCTCGTATTTTTCTGTTTTTATTCATGATTATACTCTCCTTATGCTTTTCAGCTCTGGAGCCTTCGATGGCGCTTATTACCGTAATTTCCAGCTCCTGAGGGATCTCTATGTTCTCATATTCTCTTATCATATCTTCGATATTATCTCTAAGCTTGCTGCTCTTCATTTTATTCTCCTTATCATATATAAAAGCCTGGCCATGGCTCTACTCTATTATCGCTTTCAGCTTTCTCAGGGATCTGTACAGAGTGCTTTTTACCGTGCTGAGCTTCCTGCTGGTTATCTCTGCCACCTCGCTCAGCTCCATGTTTTCAAAATACCTGAGGATTATTATCTCTCTTTCCTGCTCTGAGAGCTTTTCGAGGGCGCTGCTGAGGATTTCGCTGTCCTCAAAACTGCTCTGAGATGGAGTCTCGGCTGTCTTTTCGATTTCCCTGGTCAGTGCCTGTTCTTCCATTAATGTAATCCTTGAGTTTTTTCTGAGATGGTCTCTCGCGGTGTTTATGAGCACTGTGCAGAACCAGGTCTCCATATGCTGCGGATTTAGGTCGCCTCTGTAGCTGAGCGCCCTGTATATGCTTTCCTGGATTATGTCGAGGGCATCTTCTCTGTTTCTGACATGGCTCCAGGCGATCCTGTAGTGTTTTTCTCTTGCTGATAGAATATATTCTTCCAGATTTTTTCTTACATCTGAGTTCATTTTGTTTTCCTGCCTTTTTGTTTTAATTGGATATCCGTTTTGTCTTTTCATATATTAGACGCATGAGAATGCAAAAAAGTTTCATATTTCATATACGTTTAATTTTACTCCCACTTAGGTATAATATCTATGGTAGTGTTGTTTTTTGTCATTTATGTAAAGGCAGGTGCTCTGTTATGGCAAAACTTAATATGGAAGAAAAATTTGAAGAATTCAAGGCTGCTTTTAAGAAAAAATGGAAAGAGCTTGGCAGCGATGAGCTTGACTCCATGCTCGAAATAAGGGAAAATCAGGAAGAGATGATCGACAAACTTGCGGTTAAATACAACAAGACCAGGGAAGAGATGAAGAAGGATTTTGAAGAGTGGCTGGAAAAAGTTGAAGAGGAAAAGGAAGATGACGTCGAGGAGATTCTCGAGGAAATCGAAGATATTGACAAATTTAAGAAATAACATAAAAAGAATGAGCCGGCAGGGGTATGCCGGCTCATTCTTTTTGTATATTCACAGACGAAAGGCTTGGGGAATATTCATTTCCTTTACGGCTTTTCATCATCGGGGGGCTGTTTCTTCAGCGTTTTTTCCACGCTTTTCTATATACATCGATTATCTGATCTATGGTTGGCTTTACAGGATTTGACGGCATGCAGGTGTCCTGCAGCGCAAGCTCTGCAAGCGCTCTGAAGTCTTCTTCTCTTACTCCGAGATCGCTGAGGCTTGCTGGTATGCCGACTTCGTGTGAAAGCTTTTTTATTTCATTTATGGTCTGCGCTACTGCTGCACGGGAACTGTATGAGGCTCCCTTAAGATCAAGCGCGCCGTATATCTTTTTGAAGTCATAGTGAGTCTTTTCATCTCTGGCATTGAACTCCATGACATGTGGAAGGAGCACGGCATTGCATACTCCATGTGGAAGATTATAGAAGCCTCCGAGGGAATGCGCCATGGCATGGACCATTCCAAGCCCTGCATTTGAGAATGCGAGCCCTGCGCTGTACTGAGCATAGGCCATCATCTCTCTTGAGTTCATGTCGTCTCCGTTTTTCACGGCGCGCGGGAGATGCTCTTTTATGGCGGTTATCGCCCAGAGTGCATCCTTGTCTGTGAAAGGAGTCGCCTCGTTTGAAAGTACTGCCTCTATTGCATGGGTCATTGCATCCATCCCTGTAGCTGCCGTAAGGCTCTGCGGCATGGATTTCATCAGGTTCGTGTCATTTATGGCTATCCAGACACTGCAGTTGGTGTCTACCATAACCATCTTGGAATGTCTTTTTTCATCTGTTATTACATAGAAGGTCGTCACCTCTGAGCCTGTTCCTGCCGTAGTATTTACCGCGACTACCGGAAGCGATTTCTCGGATGACTTGTTCACGCCTTCGTAATCCTCGACTCTTCCTCCGTTTGCCAGTACTATGCCGACAGCCTTACAGGTATCTATCGCTGATCCTCCTCCAAGCGCCACTATAAAGTCCGGCTTTATGTCTGCTGCGACGCTGAGGGCCTCGTTTACTATCTCAACCGTGGGGTTTGGCTTTACTCCGTAGTATATGAAGCTGTGTACTCCTGCGCCCGCAAGCTCTGTGCATATCTGGTCTGCAACTTTGCTTTCAAAGAGAAAGCTGTCTGTTATCACAAGCGCTTTTCTGAAGCCTTTTTTCATTATTTCTCCGCGAAGAAGCTCTATGGCTCCTGCCCCGAAGAAATTGGTCGATATCATGTTGACTCTGCAGGGATTATGCATGTTTTTCACCTCATTTTTGTCCGAATTCCATGTTTCTGTAATCATGCGGGTCTATCTTTGCGAGCATGTCCATCTCCTGCTTTGTTGGGAGCGGAGTATAGCTTATGTCTATATATCTTATGTCAAAGCCTGTATTGCTTGCTACTTCTTCTATGCTTGATGTAGGATGTATGCTGTCGAGTATGAGCTCTCCGTCATACATTCTGAATATGCATAAAGGGGTAACTATCCTGTCTATGTTTCCCTGGGTGGTCACGAAGTCCACCTTTTTTACGAATGTCCTTACGTCATGCTTAGTTCTCCATATTATGGCTCTTTTTGCTGTCGGTATGAGCACTGCGCTTCCTGCTCCGCCTGGCATCCTTACTTTTGGCTTGTTATAGTCTCCTATTACGGATGCGTTTACGTTTCCGGCGTTATCGAACTGGATTCCGCTGAGGAATGCGACATCGAGCCCGCCTCTCATTGAAAGGTCGAATACGTCTGAAAGCGGAAAATCCGCTACGCTCGTATCTGTAAGCGCGGTTCCTGCGCTGGTATATTTCTGGAGCTCTGCCGGATATGGGTCTACTCCTCCCGGGATGTTAAGATGCACTGCGTCCGGTGCATGGAGCGCTTTTGCAAGCAGCACCGCTATCATAGGCATGTGCGAGGAAACTCCGTGAAACACAGTATCTCCATCTTTTATGAGTCTTGCCATCGCGCATACCATTATGTCGCAGCTTCTTGCTGACTGCACGCTGTTTTCGGATGTGTTGTTCACTGATTCCCTCCTTATCTGTAATCCTTTATCTTCTGAGCATCCAGGTAACTGCTCAGCTCCTGAGCGTCCTTCATGGCCTTGAATGCCTTTATGTGGTCTCTGTCTATATCATAATAGCCCTGGCATGAGCATGGCGCCGCTCCTCCTGGAGCGTGCACTACTGCGGAAACCATGAATCCCGGTATGTCTACCTTCTGGGATGAGGTATGCAGTTTTGTATCTGCCTGAAACTTTGAGGTATCAACTATCTTCTCTGCTGAAACTATTATCTTTTTTGATGCCTTTGCCAGGAGCACGTCATCGAATTTTGGTCCGTATATGAGTGAATTCCCTCTGATATCTGCTTCCTGTACATGTATTATGGTGACGTCAGGCGCTATGGCCTTTACTACGGTTATCATCTCTCCCGAAAACGGATCTGCCATGCGCGTGAAATAGTCATTCGCATCTATCAGATCACTCACCATCAGTCCTTTTACAGGCATGAATGGTATCCCGTATACAGCTGCTCTGAGCGCGCTCATAACGGTATAGCATGCGTGTTCATTCGCCTTCACGGTTCCGCCCTGTACGGCTCTTCTGTAGTGGTCTGCAAGTGAGAACTCGGTCTCATAGCTTATAAAGCCTGCATCTACGCTTTTTACGCATCCACCAAAACACAGCATGTCTACGTCCATGGCTCCGGCTGTCTTCACTACCTTAAGGTCTCTTCTGCCCTGTCTGACTGTTTCTCTTATGAGGGCCATCGGCGCTCTGTGGAGCACGTTTCCTCCCACGCCAAGCGTGTCCCCGTCTCTGATCAGCTTTACTGCGTCAGAGATGTTCATCAGCTTGTTCAATAAAATCCCTCCTCTTAAGTTCTATTTTGCTGCGTTTGCTGCTATGTGGACTGCATCCCACACTCCCGCGAAAGGAGGTGCGTATACGAGGTCTGTCATTCCAAGCTCGTCTGTGGTCATGTTGTTGTGTATTGCAACTGCGAATACGTCTACTCTCATAACCGCGCCTTTTATTCCGGCTGTCTGCGCTCCAAGGAGCCTTCTTGTGCCTGCTTCGTATATGAGCTTTATGGTTATCGGCGTCGGGTCCGGATAATACGCCGGATGGTCCATGGCCTCTACTATGACTGTTCTGTAGTCTATTGCCTGTCTCTGGGCTTCTGCCTCGCCAAGTCCCGTACGTCCCATCTCGAGGTCGCATACCTTTATCGCTGCAGATCCGAGCGCTCCTGTGAATTTTATATGCTTGCCCATGATGTTCTCACCGGCTATTCTTCCGCATTTGTTGGCTACTGTTCCAAGGGCGAGGAATGCATTTTCCTTCAGGCCTTTGTGATACACGAGGCTGCAGTCGCCTGCTGCCCATATGTCGACTATCGAGGTCCTCATCTCGCGGTCTACTATGAGTGCTCCGTTTGGGGCCATCTGTATGCCTGTGTCTCTGAGGAATTCTGTTGCCGGACGTACTCCTATCGAGAGCACTACGAGATCCGCCGGATACTGCCCCTTGTCTGTGACTACGCTGCTTACGCTCTGACCTCCCTGTATCGAAACTACTTTTTCTGATGTCCTGAGGCTTACTCCCTTTGAAATGAGCTCTTTTTCTGCAAGCGCGGATATCTCTCTGTCAAACGGCATGAGTATCCTGTCTGCGAATTCTACGCAGGTTACGTTCTTTCCAAGGTGAA
This sequence comes from Clostridia bacterium, assembly GCA_009929415.1. GTDB lineage: Bacteria > Bacillota > Clostridia > Peptostreptococcales > Filifactoraceae > Proteocatella. The sequence goes on from SAAM01000006.1 coordinate 9,913, forward strand.
GGAATGCGTCTACTGACTCGATTCCTATATATCCTCCGCCTACTACGACTACATTTCTGATCTGAGGGTCTGCTGCTATTTCCTTCAGGCGAAGGCCGTCCTCAAGCGTCTTGAGCTGATATACGCCTTTTCTGTCTATTCCTTCTATAGGCGGCTTTACTGCTGAGGCCCCCGTAGATATCATGAGCTTGTCATAGCTGTCTATGAATATGTCTCCTGTCTCGTGGTTTCTCACGAGGAGCTGTTTTTCTGATGGTATTACCTTTAGGACTTCATGATGCAGATGAGTCTTTATTCCTGTCTTTTCAAACTGCTCTCTGGTCCTTGCTATCATTTTGGTGTAGTCGTCGTTGAATCCGCCTACATAATATGGAAGCCCGCACGCTCCATACGAAAGGTATCCGCCCTTTTCGTATACTGTTACCTCTGCCTGTGGGTCCATCCTCTTTATCTTTGAGGCCGCTGACATTCCTGCCGCTACTCCTCCTATAACTGCTACCTTCAAATCTGGCTCCTTTCCTGAATGGAATCTGCCTTTGCCTGTGCTTCGTCAATGGCCTGCCTTACGCTCTTTTCACCTGTGAATGCGCTGTATATCGCGTCATAAAGCACACCGTTCATATCTCCTGCCTCAGCAAGCGGCGGGAAGGGCTCTGCGTATTCTTCTATCATTCTGAGCTGGACTCTGTACCATGGGTATATGTCCGCACCCTTTTCATAATTGGATTTTCTTACAGGAGCTCCCGAACACTCTCCTGCGAGGGCATCGATTTCAGGGGATCTCAGGTATTCAAGGAGTGCCTGTGCATCTTCCTTGTTCTTGCTTACTTCCGTTATCGCGAATGACCAGGTTACGTTCCACGCTGTGTCAAATGTCGAAAATCCTATATCTTCCTTTTCACTGCAGTCTTTCATTACTACGCCAAGCTGGCCGCTCCACGTGGTCGCCATCATGGCTTTTTTATCTGAAAGCATCTCTCTTATGTCATCATTTCCATAGGTGTGTGTTTCCTCTGGCGCGAATTTTTTCAGAGATACGTATTTTTCAAGTTCATTTTCAAGCTCTGCGATATTGCAGCTTATTCCTGATTCGGTCTGAGTGTATACGTCTTTTCCGCCGCTTCTCAGGTATGGCAGCGCATCAAGCAGTATCTCTGACTTTGCGGCCTTGAGGGCGATCGGATTCTGATATCCTGCCTTATGTAATTTTTCGGCGATATCGACAAATTCATCCGCAGTCATTATCTCTCCAGGAAGCTTTCCTGCTGCCTTTTCTACCGCGCTTTTTCTGTATGCTATCATGTGTCCGTCACAGAATGATGGTGACAGATATGTCTTTCCCTTATACTGCATTTCTCTGGCTATGACTGGAAGTATGTCCTCGAAATCATAGCTTATTTCCTGCAGGTATCCTTTTTCTACGAAATCTCTCAGCCAGAGATGCCCTGCTACCATTACGATATCGTAGTCTGCATTTCCCTGAAATGATTTCACCATGGTCTCGAAATAATCGTCCCATGACACTATGTCGAATTCTGCTTCAACGTCTTTTTTGGGGAACTTTCTGAGCAGGTCCAGCCTGCTGTCTACGTATACGCTTACTGCGGGGTCCTGTACCGCCAGTATCTTTATCTTCTTCATTTGTTCATCCCCCTTAAAGATTATTCTTCTATCTGTGGTATCGAATCGACGATTCCGACAACAAGGGCGTCAACAGGAGCTGCACTGTCAAGGGCGTGTTGTGTGGTATTATCAGTCGTGATCAGCACGCATTCGCCGATTCCGGCTCCAAGCTTGTCTGCTGCAACAAATATTTCGTCTCGGTTTCCATAAAGTGGTCTTATCGTCAATAGCTTATATCCCACGAGATTCTGACATTTCCTTGTAGATACAACTGTCCCAACTACTTTTCCTAAAATCATGTTCATCACTCCTTAGCCCGTTTTTTTATTTTTCTATTTTCTCGAATCTCAGCATCTGGCCCTGCTCGAGCGCGAATGCGTTTGCATTGTCTGTGTCTATGTGAAGGTCAAGCGCATAACTGCTCTTTACTCTGACCTTTACTCTGTCCATTACTCCGCCGCTTCGGCCTTCGACATAAACTTTTATATAGTCTCCGTCCTTTATTTCAAATGCCGCAGCCTCTTGCTCTGACATGTGAGCATGCCTCTCTGCTATTATTGCTCCCTGAGGCGCATCAAGCTCTCCTGCTGGTCCTTTTACCTTGAGCCCCGGAGTTCCTGAGAGGTCTCCCGATTCTCTTACCGGAGGCTTTATGCCCAGAGTCCTTGCATCTGAAAGCGAAAGCTCTGCCTGAAAGCCTGAACGTACGGGTCCCAGTATCCTCACCTTGTCGATGGTTCCTCTTGGTCCTGTAAGGCTAACTGTCTCCTGCGCTGCAAACTGTCCCGGCTGGCTGAGGGGCTTGAGAAATGTAAGCTGGTGTCCTTTTCCGAAAAGTATTTCCACTTCCTGCTGGGTGAGGTGTACATGTCTTGCTGATATCCCCACCGGTATGAGCTTTTCTGCACTTTTCATCTTTGTTATTTCGGCAAGTACAAGCTTTGTTATCTGATCTATGAGGTTTTGTGTGTTCATATTACCCCTTCCTTCAAGCTCTGTGCATATTAAGAAAGAAAACTAACTCTGCAAATAAACAAAGTCAGTTTTCTACAGTCTTTATTTACTTGATCATTGGCAGGATTGAATTGATGTCTGCGTGTGGTCTTGGGATAACGTGTACTGATACTACTTCGCCAAGTCTTGATGCTGCTTCGGCTCCGCTCTCTGTAGCTGCCTTTACTGCTCCAACATCTCCCTGTACTATTACTGTAACAAGGCCTGAACCTATTTTCTCTGTTCCTACTAATTCTACCTCTGCTGATTTAAGCATTGCGTCTGCTGCTTCGATTGATGCTACTAGTCCTCTTGTTTCGATCATTCCTACTGCTTTCATGATTTCGTCCTCCTGGTTTTTGGTTTCTGAGTTTGATTGGTTTGTTTTGCATTATCCTGCGCTTCCTGAGGCGGCTCTGCTGCCGGTGCCTCATCAGCAGATTTTTCGGCCTGGTCAGCTGAGTCTTCTGCCTGAACGCTTTGTGCTGGCTCAGCGCTGATGTTCTGAGCCTGATTATCCTGATTATCCTGTTTATCTTGTTTATCTTCTGCAAGGTTGAGCAGTCTTTTTATCTCCGGATGGGGATTTGATATCGCAACGGCTACTTTGATATTCTTCTCTCCTATCCTTCCTCCTGTAGCATATACCGCTTCTATGGCCGCATTTACCGAGGATGTGTCTCCACCTACTATTATCGTCACCATCCTGCCTCCAAGCTTTTTTTCGCATGATACGAGGTGTACGTCTGATGCCTTGAGCATTTCGTCAAGAGCGATAAGGGCATTGGTGAAAAAGTTGATCTCAACTACTCCTATTGCACTGAAAATTTTTTTATTCATTATGCTTTATTTCATTCCCGGAAATACTTTTGCAGTGTCATCGTGAGGTCTGGCAATAACGTGTACGCTTACCAGTTCTCCGAGTCTTGATGCCGCTTCGGCACCAGCTTCTGTAGCCGCCTTTACTGCTCCAACTTCCCCTTTTACTATCACTGTAATAAGGCCAGATCCGATTTTCTCTGTTCCTACAAGCTCTACGTCTGCAGATTTGAGCATTGCGTCTGCCGCTTCTATAGATGCCGTAAGGCCTCTTGTTTCTATCATTCCTATTGCCGCCATATTACTACCTCCATCTGATGGTTATCCGTTTATTTTCACCTTGGTAATTTTTCCCAGTTGAGATGTTCCCTCATATGGATTGTCAATTACGCTTGTTATTATTTCCTGTTCTGTGTTGAATCTGAGCGCCGCCTCGTGAGCTGTCTGAGTCGCTATCTTTACGTCTGAGACGCTGCCTTCGAACTTCACCTGTACTGTGAGGGGTATGTTGGCACTGGAGTCCTTGGGATTGATGGTATCAATGCCAAGAATTCTTATATCCGTAGCCTTGCACGCCTTGTCCATTGCATACAGGGCTGTACCATATCCCGCAACTTCTAAAAATCCCATTGCCATGATTACACCTGCTTTTCTATATTATCCTGAAGCCGCCTTCGCTGAGCGCGCATCTTCTCTGTCTAGTGAATGACACTGCATTCGTTATTCCTTCGCCTGTAGGACCTGCGATTGTCATCGTAGTGTGTCCTTCTCCGCCGAATCCAACTCCTGCAAGCGTGGCTCCGTTCTTTACGAATATCGTGGTCTCTACTTCTCTTGCGAAGCGTGTAAGATTATTTATATTCTGTGAGAACATGGATGCAGTATGTCTGTTTCCGTGCTCTGCGATCATTGCATATTTTATGGCTTCGTCAAGATTTCTGCATTTTACTATCGGAAGTACCGGCATCAGCTGCTCAAGCAGCACGAATGGGTGATCCGGGCCGACTTCACATATCAGAAGCCTGCAGTCGCTCTTTCCCTGCACTCCTATCGCATCAAGCATTTTTCCTGCGTCTTTTCCTACCCAGTTCTTGCTTGTGTGATACTCTCTTCCTTTTGGAGTCTCGTCATATGTGAGCACGAGATTCATTATCTTCTCCAGCTGTGACTCGTTAAGAAGGAATGCGCCTTCCTGGATCATGTTGTAGACAAGGTCTGTAGCGACGCTCTCGATTACGAATACTTCCTTTTCTGCAAGGCAGAGTATGTTGTTGTCGAATGAAGCTCCCTTGAAGATCTCCTTTGCCGCTCTCTTTATGTCGGCTGTCTCGTCTACTATTACCGGAGGGTTTCCTGCTCCTGCTCCTATTACTTTCTTTCCTGACTGAAGCAGTGAACGCACCATCGGCATTCCGCCTGTTCCTACCAGCATTCTTACTTTCTCGTTCTTGCTGAGCTCAGAAACTGTCTCAAGCGTAGGGTTTTTTACCATGGTAGCAAGGTTTCTTGGTCCGCCTGCTTCTTCTATCGCTCTGTTTATCATCTGAACGGCAAATCTGCAGACTTCCTTTGCGCTTGGATGCACGTTGAATACCACGCTGTTTCCGCCTGACAGCATAGAGATCACGTTGTTTATGATCGTCTCTGTTGGGTTTGTAACAGGCGTTATAGCTCCTATTACTCCATATGGCGAGTGCTCTACTATAGTAAGTCCGTCGTCTCCTGATATTGCTTCTGTCCTGAGGCATTCTGTGCCTGGAGTTCTTTCGAGCACGAGCATGTTCTTAAGTATCTTGTCCTCATATCTTCCAAGTCCGGTTTCATCCACTGACATTCTTGCGAGCTTTTCTGCGTTTTTTATGCCTGTCTCTCTGATACTCTTTATGAGTCTTTCTCTGTCTCTTAGCTGAAATCCTGCCTGATATGCCTTCTGCGCAAGGTATGCTGCCTCTACGGCCTGATCCATCGTGTCAAACACGCCGTAATCTCCCTGAACTGTCTGAGCGGCTGCTGACACTGGAACATATGGTGATTTCATGCTGAACTCCTGAACCGGAACGCCCGGCCTGTATGTCTTTACCTGCGGGCCTGCTGAGGCTGGGGCCTCTGGAGCTTCTGCCTGAGCTGCCTGACTCACTACGTTTTTCAGAACCTGCTGTACTATCAGCTCTATATCTTTTTGTCCTATTTCCATGATGTTACCTCTTTAGACTTTCCAATACCTGCTGTGTTATCTTCTGTGTCAGCTCTCTTATCATGGCTTCTTTTTCTGTGCCTGCGGATGATACTGAGCATCCTGAAGCCTGATAGGCTGTGAGTGGTTTTTCTGTCTTCACAACGTCTGTGGTATTTGTTTCTTTAAGTGAACATGGTGGCGTGCCGCCTGATGTTATTCCAAGCTTTTCTCTTATGTCGATAAGCTCGTTTACCTGGCTGCAGCTGAGCTCGTTTGCTCTTCCTATTATTCTTCCTGTGTACATGAGCACGGTTGCATAGTACTCAAGTGATTCAAGTCTGTGGTATGCCTCTGTGAGGTCTTTTCCCCATGAGAGCGCTCCGTGGTTTGCAAGAAGCACTGCGTTGTGCGTATTGCAGTATGGGGCTATCGAGTCTGGAACATCCTGGCTTCCCGGTGTCGCGTAGTGCGCTATCGGTACTGACCCCAGGTTTACTACCGCTTCCGGAAGTATAGCTCTGTCAAGGCTTATGCCTGCTATCGCAAACGATGTCGCTACCGGCGGATGCGCATGTGTTACGGCCATTACGTCCGGATTCTCATTGTATACGCGAAGGTGCATCTTTACTTCTGAGGATGGCTTGAGTTTTCCCATGAGCACTTTTCCGTCAAAGTTCATCTTTACGAGCATGTCCGGTGTCATGAATCCCTTTGACACCCCTGTAGGTGTGGTCCAGATTGTGTTTGGACCTACTCTGCAGCTTATATTTCCGTCGTTTGAAGCCACAAAGCCTTTGTCGTACATTCTTTTTCCTATTGCGATTATCTGCTTTTTGGCTTCATAGTCTGATAAATATTTAAAGCTGTTGTATCCTGTCATCAAATTTTCCCCTCCTTAGTCTGAGAGTTTCAGTAAACTGTATATTAAATTATTTTGCCTGTGCCTGTGCTTTCTTCTCAAAGATCGCCTTAAGTGATTCTTCAAATGGAGGGTAAGCTATTCCGTATTCTGTTATTATTCCGGCGATGCACTCATGATCTGTAACGTCGAATGCCGGGTTGAATGTCTTTACGCCGTCTGGTGCCATTCTTTCCTTGTACCACATTTCTGTGATCTCCTCTGCAGGTCTTTCTTCTATGTGTATGTCTTTTCCTGTCTGGCAGTTCATGTCTATAGTCGAAGTAGGGGCACAGATGTACATTGGAACTCCGTAGTATTTGGCAAGTATTCCTACGCCTGATGTCCCTATCTTGTTTGCTGTGTCTCCGTTTGCTGCTACTCTGTCACAGCCTACGAATACCGCGTCTATCCAGCCTTTTTTCATTACGCTTGATGCCATGTTGTCACAGATGAGCGTTACGTCTATTCCTGCTGAGTGGAGCTCGAATGCAGTAAGTCTTGCTCCTTGAAGAAGCGGTCTTGTCTCGTCTGCAAACACTCTGAAGTTGTATCCTTTTTCGTGTCCGAGGTACATAGCTGCTGTAGCTGTTCCGTATTTTGAAGTCGCAAGCTGTCCTGCGTTGCAGTGCGTAAGAAGTCCGTATCCCGGCTTTACAAGTGAAAGGCCGTATTCTCCGATAGTCTTGCATACCCAGATGTCTTCTTCTTTTATTTCAACTGCTTCCTTGTGAAGAAGCTCTACTATCTCTGCTACTGATTTGTCCTTGTTGTCCAGAACGACTTTTTCCATTCTGTTAAGTGCCCATGAAAGATTTACTGCCGTAGGTCTTGATGAATCCAGGTAGTCCTTTGCCTTTACGAATTCGCTGTAGAATGTATCAAAGTCTTCCGCCTTTATGTCCTTTGCCGCAAGGTATGCTCCTATGGCGCCTGCTATTCCTATTGCCGGAGCTCCTCTTACTTCTAGTCTGTATATGGCATCCCAGATCTGCTTCTGAGTGTTCAGTCTCAGAATCTCGATATCATAAGGAAGCTTTGTCTGGTTTATAATGACAAGCTCGCCTTTTTCGCTGTCAAGTGCTACGGTGTCATAGTTGAGTATGTTTTTTTGTTCCATGTTGCTGTCTCCCTGTCTTTAATATTATACGGTTACCTTTGCTACTGCGTCTTTAAGCGCTCCTGTGAAGTCTTTTCCTGTCTTGAAGCTGTCGCGGTTCATTATGAAGCTTTTAGCTGTAAGGATGCAGATTTTTTCCGCTGCAGCTCTTTTGCTTTCATCGGCTATCGTCGTTATGTCCTTTACGTTTGCAAGCCCTACTATTCTTCTTACAAGCTCAAGGCCTGCTACTGCTGCCGTGTCTCTGAGTATAGTGCCAAGATACCACTCCTTGAATCCAGGAGTCTTTGCCATGTGGTCTTTTACGTTTTCGTCATAGTATCTGCCGTATTTCTCTATGAAAAGATCTATCGTGTCTTCCACTGACTGCTCTACCCAGCCTGTGAAATCTGCTTTTTCTGCTTCATCTTCTATCGTGAAGGTTCCGTTGTTCCATGCAAAGAACATGTTTGCCACTACGTTTCCTATGTCATATCCCATTGGTCCGTAGAATGCGAACTCAGGGTCGAATATCTTTGTTGAGTGGTCGTTTATGAATATCGAGCCTGTATGAAGGTCTCCGTGTATCAGCGACTGCGCGTTGTTCATGAATTCAAACTTGCATTTTGCTGCTTCAAGATGAAGCGCTGTGTCTTCATAAAGCTCCTGCTGTACAAAGTCAGCTACCGGAGGGAATACATTGTTTCTGTTTCCTATGTTGTTGAACGGCTCTGTATATACGAGGTCTTCTGAAATCTCGCAAAGCTCAGGGTTGATGTAGTTTTTGACATCGTCCTTCTTTGCCTTGTGCTCTACGCATACATCTGTAGTTCCAAGAAGCGTATTTACCATGAATGTCGATATCTGATCCGCAAAATGAGGGAATTTCTCATGGTTCATCAGCGCTGTTCTCATTATAGTATAGTCAAAAAGGTCTTCCATAGTGCATGAACACATAACTGCGTCATAAAGATATACCTCAGGTACAAGCCCTGGTGCAAGCTCGCCCTGCTTCTTAAGTATTTCTGCCTCGATTCTGGTTCTGTCTGTTGAAAGCTTTATGTCTGCAGATATTCTTGCTTCTCCGCCTGCCTGCTTTACTATCACTGACTTTCCTGTTGACTCTTCCTTAACTCTGAAAACATAGTTGAGGTTTCCGTCTCCGATCTCCTTTGAAGTGAGCACTGCATCTGCAGGAAAAATATCAAGCTTTTCCTTTACATACTCTATTACGTCCTGGTCATTCATTAAAAAATAAGTTTCAAATTTTGACATGGTTTCTGGTCCTTTCATAAATGTATTTATTATATTAAAGCTTCGCTAATTTTTCTTTCTGAAGTACGTACTTGCAAGTGCTATCGCAAGAACTGCTCCCTTTACTATATCAAGTGAGTAGTATGGAACTGACATCATTACAAGTCCGTTCTCAAGGATACCTACAAGAAGCGCTCCTACAAGTGTTCCTATCGCGTTGGCCTTTCCTGAGCCTGCGAATGAGAATCCTATATATGCCGCTGCAACTGCAGGCATAAGATATCCTGCTCCTGCGTTTATCTGTGCTGATCCAACCCTTGCCGCTATAAGGATACCACCCATTGATGCGAAAAGCGTTGAAAGGAAGTATGCAAGTGCGCGGTATTTTTCTACCGGTATACCCGAAAGTCTTGCTGCTTCAAGGTTTCCACCTACTGCATACATGTATCTTCCGTGCTTTGTGTAAGTAAGGAATATGTGTACTACAAATACTATTACAAGCATTATGAGTATTATCCACGGTGCCTGCCCTATCTTTGAGAAGAGCTCCGGAACCTTTCCTGTAGTTATAGTTCCGTCAAGTCTTGCCATATTCTGAGAAACAGATCCTCCACCTGAGTATGTCATCGCAACTCCCTGGAATATGAACATGGATGCAAGAGTCGCAAGCATGTCAGGCACTCTCAGCTTTACTATAAGGAATGAGTTCACTGCCGCTACTACAAGTGCCACGAGAAGCGCAAGTCCTATCGAAGTGAATGTAGACATGCCATACCATACGAACATCGTCATTACTAGCGATGTCGCAAACGTAGCCGTAGATCCAACTGAAAGGTCGAATCCGTTTACTGTAAGTGATATTGTAACTCCTATTGCTATTACCGTAACTATCGATATTCCTCTTAGTATTGTAGTCATGTTGCTCATCGTAAGGAATGTTGTCGGCATTAGCGCTCCAAACAGCGCTACAAGGAACACGATCGTTATTACCGTACCCCATTTGCTTATGAACTCTATGATCGAGTTCTTGTTCTTCTTATTTTCTGATTTCTCAACCTTTATAGTCGATTCCATTACTAACGTCCTCCTGTTGAATAATAAAGAAGTTCTTCTTCATTTGTATTTGCGATTTCAAGTTCTTTTACGATTTCTCCGTCATACATCACATATGTTCTGTCAGCTATTCCAAGGATCTCTCCAAATTCGCATGAAGCATATATTATGCCCTTGCCCATCTCTGCAAGGCGTCCTATGAGCTCAAATATGTCCTGCTTTGCTCCTACGTCTACTCCCTTTGTCGGCTCGTCCAGTATATATATGTCAGCGTCTGATATCAGCCATTTTCCAACGGCAACCTTCTGCTGATTTCCTCCTGAAAGGAGCTTTACAAGCTGGTTTTCTGAAGGCGTCTTTATTCCAAGATCTGCAATGATTTCCTTCGCTGCCGCTTTTTCCGCATTCTTGTCGATGAAGCTGAACTTTTTGGAATATTTGTCAAGCGATGTAGCTGAAAGGTTTGCATAAACCGGATCTTCTACGAGTATTCCTTCTTTTCTTCTCTCTTCAGGCACAAGCGCGAGTCCCTGCTTTACGGCGCTGAAAGGGTTTGTGATCTTAAGAGGCTTTCCGCTCAGCCTTATTTCTCCCTGGCTCTGCTTCATAGCTCCAAACAGGGTCTTGCAGAGCTCTGTCTTTCCGGCTCCAACCAGTCCTGATATTCCTATTATCTCGCCTTTTCTTACATTGAAGCTTACGTTCTTTACGGATCCTTCCTTTTCATGAAGGCCTTCTACTTCGAGGAGAACTTCTCCAATTTCTATCTCTTTCTTTGGATATCTATCATCGAACTTTCTGCCAAGCATCATTTCTACTACCTGCTTTGGCGTAAGATTATTGTCAATAGGCTTGTTGGCAACTACTGTGCCGTCTTTCATTATTGTTATGTTCTCACAGATTTCAAAAAGCTCGTTAAGTCTGTGCGATATGAAGATTACTCCAACATTTTCATTCTGAGAAAGGTCTCTTACTATCCTGAAAAGCTCCTTTGTCTCAGTGTTGCTCAGCGGTGCGGTCGGCTCATCGAGTACGAGGAACCTGCATTCTTCTACCACTGCTCTTGCTATCAGTACCATCTGTTTCTGCGCAAGCGAAAGATCGCTTACCAGATCTTTTATATTCATCGAAATATTAAGTTTCTCCAGAATAGCCTCTGCTCTTGTATGTATTTCCTTCCAGTTGACCATCTGTTTCTTGCCCATATTGTTAACTGTGCTGTTGAGCATTATGTTTTCTGCAACGCTTAGATACGGGATGAGCGCAGTATCGACTTCCTGATACACTATCTCTATACCCTTGCTTTTTGCTGCTTTTGGAGAGCGAATCTCTTCCTCTTTTCCATCTATGAATATCTTGCCTTCATAGTGTGAATTTACTCCTGACAGTACCTTCATCAGGGTAGATTTTCCTGCACCATTTGCTCCTATAAGTGCATGAATTGTTCCACTTTCCATTTCAAAATCGACGTTTGAAAGGGCTTTTACTCCAGGAAACTCTATAGATATATCCTGCATTTGTAGCTTTATACGCTTTGTCTGTTTCATCGTCTCACATCCATCCCATTTTAAAAAACTAATTTATCCATATTTAAGAATAGAGAAGTGGAGTGTATACTTCTCTATCCTAAATATATTCAATAATTAAATTAAATTGCTGTTATTTCGCGTTTGCTGCTCTAAGCTCATCCATCCAAGGCTCGTTGAATGCATCAGACTGTCCCCATCCAGGAACTGCATCAGCAAGTGTGTTCATTGTTGTGTCTGCGCTAAGCTGATCTTTCTTTATAAGGTGTGCTTCAAGGTTGTAAGTCTGTGGTGTTTCTTCGTCGTGAAGCTTTTTAGCAAGAAGTCTCATGTTAACTATTCCTATAAGCTTAGGGTCTACTGCTGCTGTTGCTGACCATACGCTTCCCTCTTCCATCATAAGGTTGATGTCCTGGTTTGAAACGTCTATTGAAACAAGGTTTATATCAGTTCTTCCTGCTTCTTTAAGAGCTTTGTATCCACCTTTTGCCAATTCGTCCCATGATCCCCACATAGCATCAACTGTGCCGGCTGGGTATTTTGGAAGTACTGCTCCTACTCTGTTTGAAACTTCTCCCTGAACATCGTCAAGAGTTGAAGGTCCTACGTTTTCAAGCGTAACGATCTTTCCAGCTGCTTCGTACTCTTTGTATACTACTTCACGGCTGTCAAGCGGAGGGATTCCAGGTCCAAACCAGATCTTAAGAACTTTTGCAGGCTTGTTAGGTGATGCTGCAACTATTTCATCAAGTGAAAGTCTTGCAAGCGCTTCATCGTCCTGAGCTGTTGAAGTTACTCCCTCAGGAATAGCTCCATCTTTGAACGCTGTATCGAATGTTACTACCTTCATTCCTGCATCAAGTGCTGGCTGAATCATGTCTGTTGAATATTCTGCCTTTCCGTGTGATATGATAATTCCGTCATATCCTTTTTGAATCTGCTGTGCTACAAGCTCCTGGAACTTTGCATCGTCTCCATTTGAGATGAAAGTGTCTACCTGATATCCAAGTGCCTGTCCTTCTGAAGTAGCTCCCTCAAGGAACTGCTTTGTGTGGTCATCTGAAGGAAGGTTTCTTATTACCGCTATCTTTCCAGATGTTGCTGTTTCTGCAGAATCGCCTTCTGCACTTTCATTTGATGATCCGCATCCTGCAAGAAGTGATGCTGAAAGTGTTGCCACCGTAAGCAGTGACAGTATTCTCTTTGCTTTTACATTCTTTACCATAAGTATCCTCCTGGTATGTAATATTAGATTTTTGTGTGATTTATAATAAATACGAAGGCAGATAAAACACTCCCGTTAGCCATCGCAGTTATTAACGCTGTTCTGCCTTTGGAGGGCAGGTACTCTCTCTTACTGTAAGCTTTGTTCTTGTAACCATTTTTATGCAGCCTTTTTCCTTATTCTTTATCTTGTTGTTCAGAGCTTTTACTGCAAGCTCTCCAAGCTGCTCCTTGTCCACATGCATTGTCGTGAGGCTCTTTTCGAGGACTCTTCCAAATGGTATGTTGTCAAATCCCACTACTGATACATCCTCCGGGACCTCATATCCTTTTTCTCTGAGCGCCTTTATGGCTCCTATGGCTATGGTATCGTTTGCTGCAACATATGCGGAAGGTATTCTTTTTCCCGATTCGAGCTCCGTGATCATGTTGCAGTATGCTCCCTCGAGATTTGGCTGTACGAACTTTATGTTTTCCTCGCTGTACTCCATTCCGAGCTTTCTTATGGCTCTTTCGTAGCCGATGCTTCTCTGTTCGAAGTTTGGAAATCTTATATGGCTGTCTATGTATCCTATGTCCCTGTGTCCAAGCTCGTACAGATATCTTACTGCGGAGAATATGCCTCCGTAATTGTCCATTACCACGCAGTCCACGTCATGATCCTCGAACATGTTGTCCACGGCAATGGTAGGTACCGGAATAGTCCTTATGATTTCACCTTTGTCAGCTTCAAGCTCAGTAGCCAGTATGATCACTCCTTCAAAGCTGTCAAAGTCTATATATTTGATTTCTCTTTCAAATTCACCCACTTCTATATTCTTTATAGTGAGGCTGTATTTGAGCTCTCTGCTTGCAAATTCTATCGCATCTACGACTCTTGCCACAAAGTCGCCATTGTGCTCTATCGCTGCTCCGTTACCTATGTATTTTATGAACAGGATATTCTTTTTGATAGTATAGCTCTTCTTGTTGTATCCGTTTAAATTCGCTATGTCCCATATGAGTTCTCTTGTCTTTTCGCTTACTGCGCCCTTGTTGTTGAGAGCCAGCGAAACAGTGGCTTTTGAGACTCCTGCCTTTTCTGCAATTTCTTTGATAGTTATCGACATATTTACCATCTACTTTTCAATTTGATATTTTTGTGTTTTCACATTTTCTTATAAGAATAATATCATATTTTTAATAAAATGCAAACGTTTTTTTATTAAAACTTTTTATTAAGTTTTTATCAATATGCACGTTATTTGTGATTTCAATATCTTCAGCTTTATAATTTATGTCAAAAATTAATATATGTGTTACTATATTAACCTGAATAAGCGCTTTTGTGAGTCTTTTATCTTGTCTATTTGTCATATTTGTATACAAAACTCAGTATTTTTTGGTGAATTTCAGATTAAGTTTAACTAAAGTTTAATAAACGAAAAGAAAAATACCAGGCCTTCACGTTGCTGCGTGACCGACCTGGTATCTATTAAAGTTTTATTAGAATTTTTACTAAATATTTTACATTTGTTTAATGCTGTTTCTTTCTATGAGCTTTGGTCTTATGAGAATCTTCACTGTATCTTCGTTTATCCCCTCTATGCTTTCGACAAGAAGCCTCACAGCTCTTTCGCCAAGGCTTTTCTTATTTACGCACATTGTAGTGAGAGGGCTGTCCATCATCGTGCAGAAAGGTATGTCGTCAAAACCTATTACGGATATGTCCTCAGGCACGCTGTATCCATTTTCCCTGAGTGCCTTTATGACGCCTATAGCAAGGGTATCGTTTCCTGCTATATAGACAGAAGGCAGCTTTATGCCTTTGTGCAGGAGCTTTACCATGTCTTCGTAGGCTCCGTCAAGGGTTGGCATTACTTCTATGGTGTTTGCAGGATCATATTTGAGTCCGAGTGCAGAAAGCGCTCTGCGATATCCTTCTTTACGGTTCATTATATTTGTGAATTTGACGCTGCTGTGTATATATCCTATGTCTGTATGGCCCTTGTCCTTAACATATTTCACTGCATCATATATCCCCCCCGCATTGTCTATGCTCACTGCGTTGAGGTCTACTGTCCCGAATACATTGTCTACTGCAACAACCGGTATGCTGAGGCTCTTTATCTGCTCTCCAAGCTTTTCATCCGCTTCGGTTGAAAGGAATATGACTCCTGAGAACTCATCCTTATCTATCTGGTATATGCTCTCATGCCAGTCCCTTGCCTGTATATTCTTGATGTTTATGTTGTATTCATGATCGCTTGCAGTGACTTCTATGGCGTCTATTATCTTCGCTATAAAGTCACCGTTTTTTTCTATGGATATCCCGCTGCTTACATATTTTATCAGCAGGATGTTCTTTTTACCTTCCTGCTTTCTTTTTATATATCCGCTTTTTCTCGCAATCTCGAGTATGTGCTCCCTGGTCTCTTTTTTTACATTCCCCTTGTTATTGAGGGCCAGGGACACGGTTGCAATTGATACCCCCGCTAAATCCGCAATTTCCTTTATTGTCACGTTACCCCTTCCTTCTTTCAATAAAATAGCAGCCTGCCATTGACAGCTGTTTATTCAGCATCTGAAAGCATAAGTTTAATCCGGTTTTCCTGATTTACCCTGGACGCGCTCGGATCATAGTCGACCGGTACTATGTTTGCTTTTGGATATATCTCTCTTATCCTTCTTATCATTCCCTTGCCTACAATATGGTTAGGAAGGCATCCAAACGGCTGTGTGCATATGACGTTGTTGACGCCGTGCGCCACCATTCCTATTATCTCTGCAGGAAGGAGCCAGCCTTCTCCCATCTTTACTCCGAGGCTTATCACCCTGGTAACCAGCTTTCGGCCTTCTTCGAAATTGTGCGGAGCTGAAAAGCTGCTGTTTTTCCTGATGATTTCTCTGATGTCCTTCTGCTTTGAGAGTATATATCTGTATATTATCCTTGAATTGAATGCTCCCAGAGCTTTGCGCCCATAGAGTCTGTAGTCCACTATACTATTATACACTACATAGAGGCAGAAATCCATAAGTCCCGGAACAACAGGTTCTGCATCTTCGCTGAGAAGGAATTTCTCAAGTTCGTTGTTTCCAAGAGGCGAGAATTTCACATATATCTCTCCGACTATGCCCACTCTCTTTTTCTGCGGACCCTGTCTCTCTATGGAGCTGAATCTTTTTACTATGTCCTCTGCGATCGCTCTTATTTCGCTGTACCTTATTACCGTCCTTCCGCGAAAGTGATCCGATATCTTTGCCACTATCTCGTCTACCTGGCTGTCACAGCTCCCTTTGTTTACTTCATATGGTATGCTCTGATTATAAAGGGCCATTATGAGGTCCCCGAGAAGCACTCCGTATGCTAGCTGCTGTATTACTTTCAGTGAAAGATGAAATCCTGAGGATTTCTCCGTCCCTGAAAAGTTGAGCGAAATTACCGGTATGTGGCCATAGCCTGCCTTGTTCAGCGCCTTCCTGAGAAGATGGATATAGTTTGAGGCTCTGCATCCTCCTCCTGTCTGGCTTATCATAAGGGCAATCCTGTCTTTGTCATATCCTCCGTTTTCTATCGCATCTATGAGCTGACCTATTACGAGTATTGCCGGATAACAGGTGTCGTTGTGTACGTGCCTGAGCCCTGTCTGTGCTATCGAGGGACCGCTGGTCTCGAGCAGCTCCATGTTGTATCCATAATTCTTCAGTATCGATATTATCAGCTTGAAGTGTATGGGAAGCATGTTTGGAACCAGTATAGTATAGTCTTTTTTCATTTCCTGGGTAAATTCAACCTTTTCAAGCTTCATGTCCGTTACTCCCTCTATCTGTCAATTGCTGCCTTAAGGCTTCTTATCCTTATCCTGGCAGCTCCCAGATTGTTAATCTCATCTATCTTGAGCTGTGTATATATTTTTCCGCTTTCCTCAACTATGGATCTTATCTCATCGGAGGTTATTGAATCTATGCCGCATCCGAATGAAACCAGCTGAATTAGCTGTGCGTTCTGCTTGTTTTTTACATACTCTGCGCTTGCATACATCCTTGAATGATAGGTCCACTGATTGAGCACATTTACCTGTGGCACCTCTGCCAGCCTGGCTGCCACGTCCTCGGTTATCACTGCCATCTCGCAGGATGCTATGAGCTGGTTTATACCGTGGTTTATCTCAGGATCTATGTGATATGGCCTTCCTGATAGAACTGCTATCGTAAGCCCGTTTTTGTCAGCATATTCAATATATCTGAGGCCCTCATCATATACTTCGTCTTCGTATTTCTTCTGAGCCCTGAATGCGGACTCCATGGCTCTGGATATCCTCATTCTGCTGACTCCCCTGAACTCCTTCAGCTCCCTGAGAAGCTGGGTCTTCAGCTTTATCCTGCTGTTAAGCTCCAGATACGGCTTTATAAGCCTCGTATTCCTGAGGTTCTTCTGGTTGGCCTCTATCAGCTCCGGATAATATGCAACTACAGGGCAGTTATAGCAGTTGTCTCCTTTTTTTTCATCCACATTGTAGGTCATGCATGGATAAAAAATCGCATCACAGCCTTTTTCAATAAGGGTTTCAATATGTCCGTGAACAAGCTTCGCCGGATAGCATACTGTATCTGAAGGTATTGAATTCTGGCCTTTTCTGTAGATCTCGCGGTTTGATATGTCTGAGATGATCACTTTGAATCCCAGCGAGCTGAAAAATTCATTCCAAAGAGGCAACTGCTCTACCATGTTCAGCACGAGTGGTATCCCTATTCTTGGGGAGTCTTCTCTAAGCGACTGATTTTTTTCTTCCGCGCTTTTTTTAAGGGCTCTCAGCTTGTCGAGCTTGAACTGATACATATCCGGTATTTCTCTGCCCGCTACCCTTCCAAGCGGTTTTTCGCAGCGGTTTCCGGATATATACTTTCCTCCGTTTTCAAAAATATTTATGTTGAGATTGCAGTTGTTCGTGCAGAGTCCGCACTTCGCGTGCTTTACTGTGTGGCTGAAGGTCATCAGCTCACTTCTGCTTATCATCTTTTCGGCCTTATTTGATGCTGACCTCTCTCTGGCATACAGGGCTACTCCAAATGCCCCCATAAGCCCCGATATGGAAGGCCTTATGACATTTCTTCCTATCTCCTTTTCAAAGCTCCTCAGGATGGCATCATTCAGGAATGTGCCTCCCTGCACTACAATGTTTTCTCCGAGCTCATCTGCGCTGTTTATCCTTATTACCTTGTAAAGGGCATTCTTTACTACGCTCATGGAGAGTCCTGCCGATATATCCTCCATGGATGCACCTTCCTTCTGAGCCTGCTTTACTGATGAATTCATGAATACCGTGCACCTTGAGCCGAGGTCTATCGGCTGTTTTGATACGACTCCCATGCTGCAGAAATCCTCTACCGTATGTCCCATGGATTTTGCAAAGGTCTCTACGAAAGAGCCGCATCCTGATGAACAGGCTTCGTTGAGCATTATATTGTCTACACGCCCGTTTTTTATCTTGAAGCATTTCATGTCCTGACCGCCGATGTCTATTATGAAGTCGACCTCAGGGCAGAAGTGCCTTGCTGCCATGTAATGGGCTACTGTCTCTACGGTCCCATGATTTATACCAAACGCATTTTTGATGAGATCTTCTCCGTATCCGGTAACTCCGGAGCTTTCTATAGTTATCCTGTCCTCGCACAGATCGTATATCTCTTCAAGCTGATGTCTCACTATCTGTACGGGATTTCCCTTGTTTGAGCTGTAATACTGATACAGTATCCTGTTATCCTCGCTTATCAGCACTATTTTCGTGGTAGTGCTTCCGCAGTCTATTCCCAGATACGCCTTTCCCTTATAGAATATGGCCTCTGCTGTCTCCAGAGTGTTTTTCGAATGTCTCTCTACGAATTCACGATATTCCTCCATATCCTTGAACAGCTGAGAGAGATACTTAGTGTTTGCTGCTATTTCTCTTGTTCTGCAGGTCCTGTCTATTATCTCATCGAAGCTGTATGCCTCTCTGTTTTTCCTGCTGTGATAGGCCGCTCCTGCCGCTATGGCATATGGTCCGACTTCCGGGAAATGGGCGTGCTCCGAGCTGAGACCCAGCGTATCTATGAATCTTTTCTGAAGCCCTTTGTAAAAATGAAGCGGGCCTCCAAGGAAAAGCACGTCTCCTTCTATATCTCTTCCCTGCGCAAGTCCTGACAGTGTCTGATCCACAACTGCCTGAAATATGCTCATGGCTATATCTTCTTTTCTTGCTCCCTGGTTGAGTATGGTCTGAATATCCGTCTTTGCGAATACTCCACACCTGGAAGCAATCGAGTATATCCTCTCCGAGTTCTCCGAGAGAATGTCAAGCTCCTCTCCCGTAACGTTGAGCAGAACTGACATCTGGTCTATGAAAGCGCCCGTGCCGCCTGCACAGGTACCGTTCATCCTCTCCTCCATAAGCCCTGTGAGGAATATTATCTTGGCATCTTCGCCTCCAAGCTCTATTACCACGTCAGCTGCGGGGACCAGTACTCCTACTGCCTGCCTTGTCGCAAATACTTCCTGTACAAAATCAAGCCCGCTTGCCTTTGCAAGTCCAAGTCCAGCCGAGCCTGTTACCGAAACCTTTATCCCTCCCTGTTTCAGTATATCTGAAAGCTCCTCGAACTTTCCCATCTCGAGGAGCATTTCAGCTGTCTTTTCTCTTACTTTTGAATAATGCCTGTCGTATTTTCTGTAGATAATTTCCGTACCTCTGAGAAGTACTACTTTAACCGTTGTAGATCCTATGTCTATGCCTAATAAAATCTCCATGATGCTTCCTATCTGCTTTTCTCTTAGCCGTCAAAGATACATGCAAGCTGCATGTATCTGCTGATTATTTGTTATTCATACCATATTATACTACAAATAAATTTTAATTAAAGTAATATTTTTTGAATGAAAATCAGTTTGTGAAATCCTCATATTTCGTACTTGCGCTTTTTGGGCGGAAGCGGTATGAAAACTGATGTTACCTCCTTGTATGACTGATATCCGGGCCTTTTTTCAAAGCTCTTTTCAAGCATAGGCACGCCTGATACGAAAAGCAGAAGGAACGTTATTACAAAAGGGCTTATAAAAGCTGCCGCGCCCGCTCCTGACCCAAATGCCGCAAGTCCGATCCCCCACCACATGGTGGATTCTCCAAAGTAGTTTGGATGGCGTGAATATTTCCACAGCCCTGTCCTCAGTATGGTCCCCTTGTTTGCGGGATTTTTCTTGAACTGCTCCAGCTGATAGTCCCCCACGCTTTCAAAGAAGAATCCGATCATCCATATCACAGCTCCCAGAGCCGTTATCCATGTAAATTCAGATGACTCCATGCTGTTCAGGAGTATGAATGGACTTGCTACCGTGAGCATGAAAAGTCCCTGAAGCATATATACCTGAAGGAAGGCTCTCGGGATTACCCATTTGCCCCACTCCTTTCTCCATGCAGCATATCTGAAGTCCTCTCCTTTTCCGAGATTCCTCCTCATGATATGGATAAACAGCCTCATGCCCCATATCGTGACTGCGAGAGTTATTATTATATTGGATACAAAAAAGCTCCTGCTGATAAAGAGCGTGAACCAGGCGGTTATAACAAACCCCAGCCCCCAGCCTATGTCTACGATGGAATTGTTCTTTTTGATCGTACCGGCAATGAAAAATATAAAGAAATAAAGCGTTACAAGCCCTACGGCCTGTCCGATAATATAAATCCTCATACTGCGCTCCCCCTTTTATCCGGTTATGGAAACTGCAACTGCGCCTTCGCCTACATGAAGTGCCGTAACCGATGATATCTCACATACATACGCAGGCGGCCTTCCTGTTATCTGTTCCAGCTTCTCTACAAAATCTGCTGCCTTTCTGTAATCTCCTGAATATGAAACTGCATAGTCACTTATCTCTCCTTCTCTTGCTTTTTCGCGTACCAGATTATACATCTTGTCAAGAAGAGAGGCTCTGCTGAGCGATACGAATGGAACGGTACCATTTCCCTCACTGTCAAGGGATATCATGGCCTTAAGCCCCAGAGCCGCTCCGATCGAAGCCGTCTTTTTTGGAACTCTTCCGCTCCTGCTTACATTCTTGAGGGTACTGAGTGCCACATATATCTCGGTTTTCTCAGATATTGATTTTACGGCATCTACCACTGAGTCAAAATCCCGTCCTTCCTCGATCAGCTGCGCGGTCCTCATTACCAGAAGTCCCTGAGCCGCAGAGTTGAGCCTGCTGTCTATAACCTTTATCTGAAATCCCTTTTCCCTGAGCTTTGCCGCAGATTTCTGGAATGCATCATAAACTCCGCTGAGCCTTGAGGATACAGTTACTGCTATTATGGATCCATAATGCCCGCTGAGAAGCTCCAGCCTTTCCATCACCTGTATGTCATTTGGCATGCTGCTTGTAGGGTAGCTGTCCTTCCTTCTCATCTCCTCATATATCTTCTGCCTTGATATTCCAATCCTGTCTATATATGTCGATTCTGCGGACTGTATGCTGAGCGGGATTACATGTATGTCATATTTGTCTATTATTTCATCCGGTATGTCTGCTATCGAATCTGTAACCAGCGCTATGCTGTGATTTTTTTCTTCAATCCTGTTTATGAGATGCATGTCGTCTATCTTTGGTCTTTTGAGGCTCCCGAATGAGGAAAGGTCTTCAAATACCTTATCTGGATGCTTGCTGTGGACATGCACGTGGAATGTCCCTCCATGCTCTATGCATATAAC
Organism: Clostridia bacterium; assembly: GCA_009929415.1. Classification (GTDB taxonomy): domain Bacteria; phylum Bacillota; class Clostridia; order Peptostreptococcales; family Filifactoraceae; genus Proteocatella. Next base: position 31,296 of record SAAM01000006.1, read on the forward strand.
GCTGTCTCCATGTTTTTCAAGTGCTTCTCTTATATCCTGGCTTTGGGAGATCGTCCCTGTGATGAGGCATTCGCAGCAGTATCTGTATATGCTGCTTTCTTCATGCTGGTCGAAATCTGCAGGAAGATTCTTCATAAGGCTTTCCATCTGAACCGATTCATGATTTTCATTATTATTTCCGGATTCGTCCTGGCCTATGCTGTGGAGCGCATTCTTTATCCCCTCAAGGAAATATACGAAGCCGCTGCCGCCTGAATCTACGAGATTGTGTTTTTTAAGGACCTCGAGCTGCCCTGTGGTAGCCTTGAGAGCTGAATATGCAGTATCTATAGACTTTTCATAAAGGTCCTCAAATGTCCTGATTTCTTCTCTGTTTTTCTCGAGGTATTCGCTCCATGACCTTATGACCGTCAGCATGGTGCCCTCTACCGGCCTTGAAACCGCGCTGTAGAGCTTTCTTGCCGATGATGCGTTTATGTTTATGAAGTCGCTTACATGAAGCCTGTCCATGTCTCCCGACTCCTCAGCCAGCCCCATGACATACTGCGCGAATATTATTCCTGAGTTTCCCCTGGCTCCTGACACTATCGCCTCTGCCATGGAAAGCGCGGTCTGTGCAAATGAAGGACCTACGCTGGCAAACTCTATGGCGCTCCTCATGGTAGCCTCCAGATTGCTTCCTGTATCTCCGTCAGCCACAGGAAATACATTTATCCTGTTGAGCTTTTCCTTGTTCCTTATGACAAGCTCCGCTCCCGATGTGAAAAGCCTGTAAAAATCCGTCCCATTCATGAATTCAGTTCCCATAATATCCTCCCCGTTGAATAATATATTTTACATGAACCTGTTTATCAGCATATAGCTCAGCACTGAAGTAGATGATGCCACAAAAGCTCCCCAGATAAGGTCTATGACCGTAACGAAAAGCGGCCAGCCCTCTATCGTAGCAAGATTTGTGAGATCATAGGTCGCATATGCGACAAATCCAAAAAATGCCCCCGCTGCCAGAGCATATCTTATGCTCTGTGTTCTTACAGATGGCTCTATAACGAAAAACAGAAGCCCCGCCATAAAAATCAGGTAAAACACCCCTGCCGCCCACCATACTATATTCTTTGCCATTATATATCCCAGGTATTTCGCATAGATGCCCCTTGCTATGAATCCAAGCCATATTGCATCTATACATAGGAATATACCTGTCGATATAAGATACATCTTCATCCATGCAGCCATGTTGCCCTCCTTAATCCTTAAAACCAGATATGCTTCTGTTATATATTTACCCATGTAAGTAAAAAAAAGTCTCGGGATTTCTATTTTATTTTGAATTAATGGTTATATATATACTACCCAAACAAAATGGGTAGTGTAAAGTTCGATATGAAAAAGTGATTTAAAAGGATTTTCAGATTTTGTATCAGATTTTTAAAATATAATGATGTGCGAAGCACCTGAATTCGG
>SAAM01000093.1 GCA_009929415.1 Clostridia bacterium
AAAAACAACTGACCGTTTCCCTTTGCACAGTGGCCGTTGGCTAATGCCTTGTGGCCGCTGTGCAATGCATTCCTAACCGTTGGCTAGCGCAGAATGCAATGATATCGATAGATCTGCAATTGTATGATGAAATTAACGAAATAGACCTACGAATTTGCACTCGTAGGTCAAGGATTTTTCCAATACACTGTATATGAGAATAGTCGATTCGATTACATTTCATTTCCAAAAGTGGATGGCAACCACCCTTTCTCAATGCACTCTTTGAAATCCCAGCCTTTCTGCGGCCAGTTGCGTACCTTATAGTTCCAGAAAAAATGTCCATAGGCTGTTTCCCAAGTATAGAGCAAAGCACTTGCCATCAATCGATAGGAAAGATACTTCTGGGATGGTGACACGTAGTGTTGAATATTGTGGGGCAAGGACCACTCGCCGATAATCATGGGTACAATATTCTGCATTTCCTTGATCTTCTGGGTATAGTCCACCATGATCGTCTGTAAAAATGCAGTTGTGCTGGTATATTCAGTAACACCTTCCATATCCAAGTACCAATGTGAGTCGAATAGTACATTGGTAAACTTTGACTCTTTAAAGAAGTTGAAGAACATATTAAATCGAAATGCATCGTGGAAAACAACAAACTTCTTTTCTCCCATATGCTTTCTCAGTCGTTCATAACCACGGGTATAGAAATCAAACACGGTGCTGATAGGAACGAATGAAGAACCTTCTGCACGCAGGACATCATGAGGCATGTACTTGCGTTTATTGCGCTCCCAGACTTCTTCCGAAGCGGGTTCATTCAACAGCTCGATTCCCAGTAGGCTTTCCCGCTTTCCATATCGTTCTGCCAACATCTGCAGGACATCAAGCATCCTCTCAATATTCTGTGGTTTCTGAGCCCATTTGCTGACTCCACAGATACCACCATTGTCATAGCCGTTCTGGCTGTCAGGTGCGGTATGGATGTCTATGATTACGGCCAACCCAAACTCCTCAGCCCAGCTGAAGAGTGTATCAACATATTTGAGACAAGGCACATACGGATTACAATACACAGGGTCATCCCCGAACAGGAAATGTGGAACCGGCAACCGAATTGCATTCATTCCAGTTGCCTTGATATAGGCAATGTCTTCTTTTGTGATGAAAGTATCCCTATGTGTTGTGAAACGCTCAGTTTTCTGCTCTCCCTTCAGTTGTCGACAGAGTTCGTCCTCGTCGGTAGCCGTGGTTCCCTCGAATACTGAAGTATCCATCCATTTCTCTAAAACCAACCATTCCCCAAGATTCACACCCCGAAATTTACTCATTCCATTCTTCCTTGAATTGTACTGTATTGATTGATTTCGCAGGAAGGGTTGCCGTGAAGACACTCTTTCCAGCTCGAATATTGATTTTCTTTCTTCTTCCATAATTAGCGAGTACCACATGTACTGTACCATCGGGATGGAGTGCGGATGCGACATCCAAAGAAGCATCGAATGTTGTATTCTCGATGCTCCAGCTTCCAGGGGGAAACGCGTGGCTGAGGTGGTGCAAGACAGTATAAGCACACTGGTATTTCAATCCATTTTGAGTGCTCAGCACTGGTGCGAGACAATAGTTTTGGACATGGTTTGGTCCGCCTTTCTCATCAAGCACAAGATTCCAATCGAAGAGAGTATCAGCCCCATGGTTAATATCTCCTATATACTCGTGAGCGTATGAGCGCAACTGAACAAGAGGATTCATTTCATCCCGAATATTCAGACAGAACTCAGTAAGGACGCATCGCATATCCAGCTTTTGCTGATTGAAAATCCTAAGGGCATTGAAATGATCCCCGCAATATCCGTGGAACGCGACTCCTGCTGCAGGGGTACAGTCTTCATGCAGGAATGATTCAACGCGCTGCACCATCCGTTCCTTGTTATGATCCCAGAAAAGTATATTTACTTCATCTTGAAGCCCATGGGAAACAAATGCAGGAGCAAGATACTCAATTAAGAATTTACGTTCCTGTTCGGCACTGTACAGGCAGCTTTCCCAAGTCTGTATGGCATTTGGCTCATTTTGGATGGTCATAAGCCTGACTAGGAAACCCCTGTTTCGATACTCCTTTACATAAAGGGCGAGGTAATCAGCCCATACTTCATACCATTCAGGCAGCAGATATCCACCTTGCTTTCTGTCGTTATTGCTTTTCATATAGGCAGGGGGGGACCAAGGAGACAACATAATGGAGACCGGCTGAGGAGCAATCTTGTTGATTTTTTCCAACCATGGAAAGATGTACTGTTCGTCAACCGTAAATGAAAGAGTACGTGCCACAGCATCTTCAGGATTTTTTGCAGCGCTATACATGAACGCGCTGAAATCACAACTGTCGATACTGATTCGAACCCAGGAGTACCCGGCTCCCTCTTCTCCGAAATAGGAGCGGAGCAGGCTTTCAGCCTGATTTTCTTGTAGAGATTGTAGAACATTGCCACTAGCTTGTGTCAAAGCTCCTCCGAAACCATACATCTGTTTTATCTTCAGATGTGGATATACATTGATGACTTTCTCTTCCATCTTTGCGTGGTCGAGGGAGATCTTCAGAGGAAGGAGTTCTTCTTTCCCGTCAAGACCTGTACTTAAAAACGTCATTTTTCAGCTCCTATTGTTAATCCATGAATGATGTATCGGCTTAATACACTGTAAATGAGAATAATCGGGATGATGGAAATGAAGATTGCCATATACATGGCACCGTAGTTGGAGAGATACACCCCTTTGATGGTCGCAATAAGAATCGGCATGGTAAATTTTTTTGCTTCGCTGAGAATGATGAGAGGCCCCATGTAGTTGTTCCAGCTGGAAACGAAGTTGAAGATGGAAATGGTTGCAATTCCCGGAATAATGCATGGCATTACAATCTGGTTGAAGATTCTGAATTCCGTACATCCTTCCATTCTCGCTGCTTCCATCATGGAATCGGGAACTGATTGCTGAATCATGCCATGAAGGAAAAATACTGCAGAAGCATTGGCTATACCAGGAATGATAAACGGCCAGAACGTATTGATGAGCCCAAGCTTCAGATTTAAAAAATAGAACCCAATAATACTCAACTGCGTGGGTAACATCAGCGATGCCAGCACGATGGAAAACAGAATCCGTTTTGCTTTGAACTCATATTTGGCGAAGCCAAAGGCTGTGAGAGCTCCAAAGTAGCCGGATAAGAGTACGAACGGAGCTGTAATCAGCAAACTATTGCGAAATCCAAGCCAAATATTGGTATGCTGCTGCAATGCTTTATAGTTTTTCCAACCACTCAACCCTGGCAGGAGATTGAGTTGGGTTACAATTTTCACAGAATCGTAGGTAGAATTCACCATGACCAAATAGAAAGGTACGATGGAGATGATTAGCAAACAAAGAAGGAGGAACGCAGTGAGAACTTTAGAGATGTAGTATTTCATTGGTAGGTTGTCTCCCTCTTCTTTAAAGTTTTCAGCGAGATGAAACTGAAGCCTGCGATGAGGAGAAACAAGGCAACAGAGAGAGCGGAGGCATATCCGAACGAGTTATTCTTGAATCCTTGGTTATAGACGTACATGGAAGAAGTGAGTAGTGCTTTCTGCGGATCTCCAGAAATATTGGTCAGGGTTGAAGGAACATCGAAGATTTGCATCCCTCCGATAATGGATGTAATGGTAAGGTATATCATGGTTGGTCGAATCAAAGGCAAGGTAATCCTCAAGAACGTTTGGGCTTTTGTTGCGCCATCAAGCTCGGCAGCTTCATAGAGGCAGGGATCGATGGAAGTTACTCCTGCCATAACAATGACCGTGGTATAGCCAAACCACATCCACCAGAGGATGTATGAAGCAATAAGCTGCGCAAGTAGTCCGTTCTTGAAGAAAGCAAAAGGAGCTCCAGGAACATGCATACCGGTCAATAATTGGTTTATGGGTGCTTTATCCCCATTCAGCAAGAGATTGAACAAGAGACCGATGGAAGCAGCAGTAATCAAATTCGGCAGATAATAAATTGCTCTGAGGATTCCCATTCCTCTGATACGGCCGAAAGTGAAAATCATGGCCAAGAACAAGGCTGTTCCTAATTGGGGTATGAAATCCACCAGCCATATTTGAAGCGTATTACAAAGGGTGAGCAAAAAGGTTTCATCCTGAAAAAGCCTCTTCCAATTTGCACTGCCGACAGACTGTGCTTGATGAAAACCATCCCATCGTTGCAAGCTGAGTTGAAAGGTATAGAAAATTGGGTAGAGATTAAAGATGATGAAGGTAATGAAGAATGGGGCTATGAATACGTACCCCCAAATATTCCTCTTGTTCTCGCCGGTGAGTTGCTTCATGGATGATTCCTATGCATTAAGACCCTGTCTGCAGGTGGGAAATCCTCCTGCAGACTAGAGTGTACATACTTATTCTACAATGATTTCGGGAAATGCATTGAGCACATCTGCCTTGAACTGATTCAAAGCTTGCTCTTTCGATTTGCCCTCTGCATAAGCCTTGACTGCAGAGATGAAGGCATTATTAAGTTGTGAATCATATATGGTGTTCAGCTTATTGAAAGAACCAGCCATCTCTACGTTGTAGATTTCATAGGGGTTCTGGCCTCCCAATACGGCCTCGCCTTTTTCCTTTGCCAACCGCTCATTAACAGCTTTAAGTGATACATAGTCGCCGCTGGCCTTGGCATAAGCATACTGGCTCTCCTCGTTCAGGGTGACGTATTTAAGGAATTCCCAAGCTGCTTCCTTTTTCTGGGTGCCTTTATAGATTCCCATATAGGAGCCACCGCTGATATAGGGAACTGGTGGAGCTGCAATGGCCCACTTCCCACTGGTAGTATTTGCACCCGGTTTTACAACATATTGGTAGCCCCATGAGGGAAGAACATAGCTGAACATATCGTCAGCCTCAACTGCCGCAATCCACTCGGGTGTCCATTGATCTACTCCCAGATCGTATCCTTTGCCAATAATGTTCTTTGCCATATCCATATATGCGAGTAGGGCAGAGTCGATGACCAGCTTTCCTTCAACTACCCAAGGCTTGGTCCTTGCGGCTACCTTCATATCGAATAGATCCTTGAAGCTCGATACGATTCTCACTCCATCCTGCTTCATACGTTCAGCGACAGTCAGAAATTTTGCATCGGTTGAGAGTTGATCGGTAATACGAGCTGGTTCGTCGGTTCCAAAATACTTTTGGGCGATATCCCTGCGGTAGATGATGGACCCAGGGCAGCTTTGCCAAGTCAGCGCTCGGACAGCACCTGTAGAGTCTGTCCCAACGGAGAGTGTCGCAGGCCAAATCTGGTTGGAATACGCTTCTACGTTAAAGGGAGCTTGACGAAGATCCGTATAGAGATCGGCTTCCACCAGGTAGGTGATATAGCTGGCCTCCTGCATGAAGAGATCCGGTACACCTTTCCCGCTGGCTATGACGGTAATCAGTTTGGGAGTCATGTCAGCATCAGGAATAACGGTGACATTCACCTTGATGGTTGGATGCTCACTTTCAAATCCTGGGACGAATTGTTTCAATTCTTCTCCCCTGGACCAAACCTCAAGGGTTGTAACCGATGAGCCAGCGGTAGTCTTCTCTGGTTGTCCTGCTGCGAACATCAAAGATGTTATCGTTAACATTACAAACAGAGCCAATGTGATTCGAAGATTCTTTCTCATAAACTCCTCCTGAAAATTGTACTATCTTTTTGCTACGGATGCTTCTTCAAGAAGTTGCCCGTCCAATACCCTGCAGATGCGCTTCTGGCGATTATCCAGAATTTTTTCCAACAATGACTGTGCAAGCATTTTTGAGATATCAAAAACCGGTTGGACAATCGTAGTAGCTTTTGGATTGGAGAGTAGATGATGCCCAAGTCCATCAAAGCCTGCAACAGATACATCCTTGGGAACATCCAGACCGGCTGCCTGTGCTTCGAAAATAAACCCGACAGCAATGATGTCGGTGATGCAGAAGACTGCTGTAGCACCGCTTTTCGCTTGGATATACCATCGTGCTGCTTCCCTGCCGCCTTCGATGCTATTGTTCACGGTATGAACAAGACTGTCATCAATGTGGATGCCGGCTTCTTCCAAGGCAAGTTGGTAGCCTTTGAAACGGTCTTTGCCATAATCGCCGTTGACTGTGTTTAGGATAATGGCAATTCGTTGATGTCCATGTTTGATAAGATACTGGACAACTTTTCTGGCCGAGTTGATGTTGTCTGTGTCAATGCAGTCGATATCAGGGTCATCGATATGGCCGAACAGCGCAATAGGTTTTCCCGACTGTTTGCAAAGTTCCAGCGCACGGTCTGAATAATTATGACCGCTGAATATGTAACCGTCACAAAAGCGATTCAGATCAACATCATTGATCAAGGAGAGTGAGTAGTTCCTGGTTGCCAATCCTGCGCTTACTCCTACGAGAAATGAACCCATGAAGGGATCTAGCATGCTCATGTCGTGCGATACATAGACGCAGACGATACCGGACCGTTTGGAGACGAGATTCTTCGCTGCGGTATTTGGGACATACCCTAATTCTTTCATGATGGAGATAATCTTATTTCGTGTCTCTGGGGCAACCCGTTCTGGAGTGTTAATCACTCTAGATACAGTTATCATCGATACTCCTGCCCGTGCTGCTATTTCCTTAAGGTTTGTCATTGTTCCATCCATGTTAGAAATGTTAACGTTAACATCCATAGTATAATCCTGCCCCAAAACATTTGTCAATAAAAATTGCTGGAAATCAAGAAGCATTCTGAAATAGAATTGTGAGACCCTTTGTACCAATTAAAAAGCAAAAGATGGTTGCCAATAGAAGGTCAATCATCATCTAGCTCGTGACAAGCCACTGCAACAAGTTCTTTTGTTGGATGCCTTCGTGGTTGCTGCCTGCACCGATTTCATCCAAGGTGAGCAGTGTTTTAGGATGATTGTCTCGTATCGCTTGGAGCGGAGCAAGTTCGCGTTTGAGGGTATTCTCATCGAGGACCGAGGCCGATACTTGAAAATAGGAGAGCCCCTCTTGG
>SAAM01000619.1 GCA_009929415.1 Clostridia bacterium
CAGGACCCTGTTCCCGAACCCTCCGAGGAACTGTGGAGGCTTCTTAAAATGGACGGAGCAAAAAATGGACAGTGAGTTTATCCTAAAAAGAGCCGAAAGGCTGCGGGAAGAGATGGCAAAAACAGGTACAGATGCTTTTGTTGTCCTGACAGATGAAAGCTGTAACTGGGAAACACTCTATTACCTCAGCGGTTTTAGGGGTACATCGGGGGCTATGGCAGTTTATAAAGATTCTGTAGAACTTATACTTGACGGTAGGTACTTAGAGCAGGGTGAGAGGCAGTCACCTTACCGGCCGTCCGGACAAAAAAGCAGCCTGGTCGATGATCTTATTGAAAGCATCTCCGCTCATGGTGTACAAAAGATACTTTGTGAAGCAACAAAAACCTACCATTCAACATGGGAAAAGCTGTCTTCCGCTAAAAATACGAGATGGAGCGATGGTGCTGACCTGATATCAGAGCTCCGTCGTTCAAAGGACGAACATGAGGTCCGGTTTATCATGAGATCCGGTGAAATAGCAGCAGATGCTTTCCTCGAGACATTAAGCCTAGTAAGGCCTGGGATGACAGAGAAAGAATTTGAGGCCCTCCTCAATTTCAATATCATCAAATTTGGCGGAGAGACAGGATTTGATATGATAGTTGCGTCAGGGATACGAAGCTCAATGCCTCACGGAAGGGCCACGGAGAAGGAAATGACAAAGGGAGAATGGGTCACAGTTGACTTTGGCGTCAGGTACAAAGGGTACTTCTGTGACATCACAAGAAACTTTTCATTCGGTGAGCCGGATCCCCGTGCGAAAGATTATCATGAAATACTGTCAGAGGCACACAATGTGGCTTTCAAGGCTCTCAGATGCGGAGCAACGGGGACCGATGTGTACAAAACAGCATATGACGTCCTGGAATCAATGGGTCTGGGCAGATATTTTACACATGGACTGGGACACGGACTGGGTATTGAAATACACGAGACACCTTATCTTTCCTCAAAATATTCATATAATTTGAAGCTGAATGACGTTGTTACGATCGAACCCGGCATATATATTAATGGCTGGGGAGGATTGAGATTAGAGGATAATTACCTTATAATTGAGCAAGCGGGAAAAAGGTTGACGGGAAAATTGGATCAGTCCTTTTACCGTGTATAAAAAATGATAGAATGAAAATGATCCTGGTAACAGAGGCTGCTAGTAAGGGCCAATTTAAAAGGAGGACTATGGAAAATGAAGAAGTACGTATGCACCGTTTGCGGTTATGTTTATGATCCAGAAGCAGGAGATCCTGATTCAGGAGTTGCTCCGGGAACACCTTTTGAAGAGATC
>SAAM01000620.1 GCA_009929415.1 Clostridia bacterium
TGCAGCAGGTATTGCCCGTGAGGTAGCCGATGCATTTATGAAGGAACATCCTGATAAAACTATATTTGTTGCCGGTTCTGTAGGTCCTACAAACAAAACTGCTTCAATGAGTCCGGATGTAAGTAACCCTGCCTACCGGGCCGTTTCCTATATGGACTTATACACGGTCTACAAAGAACAAGTTGAAGCGCTGGTAGATGGAGGGGTAGACATTATTCTGTTTGAAACAACATTCGATACCTTGAATGTGAAAGCCGGGCTGGAAGCGGCCCAGGCTGTATTGAAAGAAAAGGGTAAAGATCTGCCTATTATGTTGTCGCTGACTTTGGCCGGACAAGGAGGACGTACGCTTTCCGGACAGACTTTGATGGCATTTCTGGCTTCTGTACAACATACCAATATTGTAAGTATCGGTCTGAACTGCTCTTTTGGAGCTGCCGATATGAAGCCTTATCTGCAGGAACTTGCAAAATATGCCCCCTGTTATGTAAGTGCTTACCCTAATGCGGGTTTGCCAAATAGCTTGGGTGAATACGATGAAACTCCCGAAACGATGGCTGGACACATCAAACCTTTTGTGGATGAACAGCTAATAAATATAATTGGCGGATGTTGTGGTACTACTCCAGCGCATATCGCCCGTTATCCGGAACTTGTAAAGGGGGCCAAGCCCCGAAAACCGGCACTCAAACCGGATTGCTTGTGGTTATCAGGTCTGGAACTGTTGGAAGTTAAACCGGAAAATAATTTTGTGAATATCGGCGAACGTTGTAATGTTGCCGGATCCCGTAAGTTCTTGCGTCTTATTAAAGAGGAAAACTATGAGGAGGCCCTTACTATTGCACGTAAGCAGGTTGAAGATGGCGCCCAGATAATTGACGTGAATATGGATGATGGAATGTTGGACGCCGTAAAGGAGATGACCACATTCCTGAATCTGATTGCCGCCGAACCTGATATTGCCAGGGTACCAGTAATGATAGACTCTTCTAAATGGGAGGTTTTGGAAAAAGGGTTGCAGTGTGTTCAGGGAAAGAGTATCGTTAATTCAATCAGTCTTAAGGAAGGAGAAGCCGAATTCCTTTCACATGCCCTGCGTGTTAAGCAGTTGGGTGCAGCCGCTGTGGTTATGGCTTTTGACGAGACCGGACAAGCGGATACCTTCGAGCGTAAAATAGAGGTATGTAACAGAGCTTACCGCCTATTGGTGGATAAACTCGACTTTAATCCACATGATATAATATTTGATCCGAATGTGCTGGCTATCGCTACCGGTATGGAAGAGCACAACGGATATGGTCTTGCTTTTATTCAGGCAGTGGAGTGGATC
>SAAM01000621.1 GCA_009929415.1 Clostridia bacterium
TGGTAAGACTATGGCTGACAAGTTGTCTGCAGAAATTGTTGACGCTTTCAATAACCAAGGTGGTTCTTTCAAGAGAAAAGAAGATATGCACCGTATGGCCGAAGCTAACCGTGCATTTGCTCATTTCAGATTTTAAATAAGGCAAAAAGATAAACAATGGCTAAAGCTTCAGATCAATTATTAAAGTATACAAGAAATATCGGTATCATGGCGCATATCGATGCCGGGAAGACCACGACTTCTGAGCGTATTCTTTTCTATACCGGTTTAACTCACAAAATCGGTGAGGTACACGATGGCGCTGCAACAATGGACTGGATGGAGCAGGAGCAGGAGCGTGGTATCACTATCACTTCTGCTGCAACTACTACATTCTGGAACTACCTGAATGAAAAATATAAAATCAACCTGATTGACACTCCGGGACACGTTGACTTTACTGTTGAAGTAGAGCGTTCATTACGTATCCTTGATGGAGCAGTTGCTGCTTTTTGTGCAGTAGGTGGTGTTGAGCCTCAGTCTGAAACTGTTTGGCGTCAGGCTGATAAATACAATGTTCCGAGAATTGGTTACGTAAATAAAATGGACCGTTCAGGAGCTAACTTCTTTGAAGTTGTAAGTCAGGTTAAGACTGTGCTTGGAGCTAATCCTTGTCCAATCCAGATTCCTATCGGTGCGGAAGAAACATTCAAAGGTGTAATTGACCTTGTTAAAATGCAAGCAATTCTTTGGCATGACGAAACAATGGGCGCTGAGTACGAGATAGATCCAATTCCAGCAGATTTGCTTGAGGAAGCAGAAGAGTGGAGAGACAAGATGCTGGAAGTTCTGGCTGAATGCGACGACACTTTGATGGAGAAATATTTTGAAGATCCTTCAACTATCACTGAAGATGAAATTGTAAATGCAATCCGCAAGGGCACAATTGCTATGCAGATCAATCCGATGATTTGTGGTTCTTCATTCAAGAATAAGGGTGTACAGACATTGCTTGATGCCGTTTGCGCATATTTACCAAGCCCTGCTGATACTCCGGCAATCGAAGGAACAGATCCTGAAGATTCAGAAAAAATAATTGTAAGACACCCAACCGGTGACGAGCCTCTTTGTGCTTTGGCATTTAAGATCGCAACAGACCCTTATGTTGGACGTCTTTGCTTCTTCCGTGTATATTCTGGTGAACTTCCTGCCGGATCTTATGTATATAATGTTCGTTCAGGAAAGAAAGAACGTATTTCACGTTTGTTCCAGATGCACTCAAACAAGCAGAACCCGAAGGATGTTATCGGTTGTGGTGATATCGGTGCAGGTGTAGGATTTAAAGATATC
>SAAM01000622.1 GCA_009929415.1 Clostridia bacterium
TAGGCGAGGCCTTCATACTCGGAAACGAGACTGCCTATGGAGAAAGAGTCGAGGGAACCTTCGACGATGCGATAACCTTTGAGGCTCAGATAATAGAGCTCAAGGAAAAGCCGACGCTCCCAATAGGAGAAATCGGACTTGACGCATTCGGACAGAAGCCATTCTATGAAGACAAGGGCATAGCCAAAAGAGCTATACTGGCAGTCGGCAAGCAGGATACAGACATAGAAAGTATGACAGCGCTCGACCCGGACATATATATCTTTGGTGCAAGCTCAGACCATATGATAATGGACATGACAAACTCAAAAATCGACTACAAGGTAGGCGACACAGTAAGATTCAAACTCGGATACGGAGCACTCCTCAAGCTTTCAACAAGCAAGTATATATCAAGAGTGTACGTATAATCCCCTATAATCCTGTAATATAGCCCCGGAACGCTCAATCCGGGGCGTTTTTTTGCGCAATTATAAAAAAGTTCCATATAAAAAAAACTACATATATGTTAAAATAGTACATAACGAAATGATTATACAGGAGAGTGTATATGAAATATATAGTGGCACTTGATCAGGGAACAACAAGCTCCCGTGCGATAATATTCGACCATGATCAGAACATAATTTCCACCAGCCAGAAGGAATTCACCCAGATCTATCCAAAAGAGGGCTGGGTGGAGCATGACCCGATGGAAATCTGGGCTACTCAGTACGGAGTTCTTCAGGAGGCTATGGCCAAAAAGAACATAAGCCCTGATGACATAGCGGCTATTGGGATAACCAATCAGAGAGAGACGACCATAATATGGGACAAAAACACAGGAAAGCCAGTGCATAATGCCATAGTGTGGCAGTGCAGGCGTACCGCTTCCATATGTGACAGTCTCAAGGAGACAGATGGATTTGAGGACTACGTAAGGCAAAATACAGGGCTCGTGATAGATGCCTATTTTTCTGCGACCAAGATAAAATGGATCCTTGACAATGTCGAAGGCGCAAGAGAAAAAGCCGAGAGAGGAGACCTTCTCTTTGGCACGGTAGATACCTGGCTGCTGTGGAATCTCACAAACAGAGAGGTATTCGTGACAGACTGCACAAACGCATCAAGAACGATGCTGTTTAACATAAAGACCCTAAGATGGGACGAAAAGATACTGAAGATGCTGGATATCCCGGCTTCCATGCTCCCGCAGGTAAAAAATTCCTCGCAGGTTTACGGATATACAAGCCTCGGGCAGCAGGGACGAAAAGTGCCAGTCGCAGGAATAGCAGGAGACCAGCAGGCAGCGCTGTTCGGGCAGGCATGCTTTGAGCAGGGGCAGGCC